>NZ_JPFY01000012.1:0-182204 GCF_000722755.1 Streptococcus mitis
CTTAAAGGCAACCAAATCCTGACTCGCATGATTACTTTCATACTGGATGATCGAGTTGTCCAAGTTCTTGACCTGATTCATGAGAAAGTTATAGTTCATGACCGTACTGGTATGACTGCTTCCTGAATAGCTCACCAAGTCTGAAATCTTGTCCTTGGTCGTGTTCAAGAGCTCAATCTCACTCTTTAGATTATCCCGTGAGCTCTTTAAAGCACTATGAAGGTTTGTAAATACCTGACCAGGTAGCTTTGTATGAAGATCACTATCAATCTGGTAATAGCCGTCCTTGTAAAGTAAGAGTTTACCAATAAAATATTAGTAAACTCTTATTTCATTTATTTTATCATAAAAGGAAGGAATTATTTGTTATTCTGTGGATTATCCCAGAGGGGGGATGGATAATATGGAGGATGCCCAGTTTGAATTTCAAGTCTATTTAACTGAATAAAGGTTTCCATTTTTTTGATAAAAAAATGTTTTGCCTCCTCATAGTTCTCAAATTCCCATGATTTCCCAATAATATAGGAACGATCATCTCTGCTATTAACTATAAATTTATTATTTTTTAAATACAGGTGAATAGCCCAAGGCAGATTACTGTCCTCGTCAAATAGAACATAATGTAAGCTCTCGAAATGACGTTTTTTAATTTCTTGTTCAACTATACATTTCATGTGATCAATATCAATCATCGATTTTCTCCCATAATGGAGAGGAGTATTCAGGAACTTCTCCACTTTTTATAGAAGCTCTATTTATTTTCACAGTGAGGTCTAGTTTTTCTATAAATTTATTTTTTGCATCCTCAAAATTATCAAATTCCAATTTTTTGTTATAACTTGCTCGATCCATTGTAGCGTAAACAAAATAATGTTCACTAGTAGAATCAAACTCAATTCGAACTTCCCATTCACCTGGTCTATGATCATTAAAAATAGAAAATCTTAAAGACTCATATCCTAAATCTTGAATGGCTGATAACAGTTCTAAACGTTCTTTGGCTTCGTCTCTCATCTTCTAGTGATCCTCTTTTTCGAACCATGAGGTATATAATGGACTGATTTTCTCAAATAATTCCTTTTCGTATTGATATCTATTCTCTTGTACTTTCTCAACTATTTGACTAACTTTCTCAAATTCATTATTTTTGATCAATTTATCAATTAAATCTACATCCTTTTCATCAATCTTTTGCGAGGAAATATTCTTAATGATTATCTTTAAAATTTGATAAGTCACCTCATCATCATCTAATTTAGAAATCTCGGATGTTATTTTTCCTCTCTCAGTAAAAACTAGATTATACCTTCCATTTCCATCCTCTATTATAGAAATTCCCTCTGGAAAGTAGGGAGGTTGTTCAGAAAAATAAATTCCAAATTCACCTAATTTTATGTTTCCAATTTTTGAAACTTCGGATTCAATTTTGTTTTTAATTTTATTAGCATTTAATTATTCCTATTTCAATTTAAGTAGAAAATTCCCTTTTTCTAATTCACCAATTGTTAAATATGTATAATATTGGATTCCCATACCAGGTTCATCAAACCAAGGTGCAACTAATCCTTCTTTTGTTGGTATTTCTTTTAGAACAATGTAGTCTGAATTCGGTTGGAGTTTCATAAAAGGAGGTAAGGCTTTCTCACCAAATGTTGCTCCTTCAGGAGAGAAATACCTTCCTGTTGAATTAGAACCAATTCTGTTTATTCGAGTTCCAGGCAATATTACGGATTCTTTATATTTTCCATTCAAAAACCCATATTCATGTATGCTACCGTCAACTCTACCCATGGCACTCTCGGGACTTCCTGGGTAAATTGTATTTCCTGTTAGCTGATTAAAATAATCCGGATTATCATATACATTTTTATTTTTAAGGTAAAATTCTGGCTCAGGTGGATATGACCAATTTCTTAATTTGACTCTATCGGATGGTTCGATACCCGCCTCCGCATACTTATGCCATTGAAGATATCTCTGACGGTCCATCGGTTCCATACCCATCAAGGTTTTCTGGAATTTCTCCTTCGCCAGATATTGGTCAAAGTTACTGGATTCCCTCGCAAGTTTGCTTTCCTCTATATTCTTCAGGATTTGTTCTTTGTTATACTTCGGTGCTTCGACATCTACTTTCACCTTATTGAGACTAAACTTGCTGGCTGCTGAGGAAGCCGTATAGCCTCCTACGATATTCCCGATAAAGTTGGCGGTTTGGGCATCTTCTTCGCTTCCACCTAGGAGCTTAGTCCCATGATAGGCAACCTGACCCGCTGTATAGGCACCTGCTTCCCCTATCGCAAACTGAGTCAAGCCCTTGACAACGCTCTGAGTCTGCCCTATGGGAATCATGATAGCACTCGCCGTCACAAAGATATTCCCAACATCATGATACAGCTTGTCATTCCCCATGAAAAGCGTATCTCTGATGGGATTTCCTGCTTTAGTCTGAATATCCCCTGCATTCCCAAGTTTGATATCCTGATCAGCCTCATACATATTAGAAGCCCCATAGGCTGTTGTCCCAAGACCCACTATACCGCCTGCAACAACTAAAGGAGTCGCAGAGCCCAAGGTTCCTATAATTGCGAGAATACCAAACGCAACGGTCACCACACCAATCGCCAAGTCTTTCCAACCATTCTTGGCACGATCCTCCGCAGCCAAGGCTTCAAAACGAACCTTGTCCCGCTCCTGAGCAGCTTGTACGCGTTCAACACGACTCTCCATCTGCTTGCTCGCCTGTTGGTAGGCTATCGCAAAGCGTTGAACAGACTGGAGTTTGGCAAAATCTCCTGACTGATAAGTCCCTACAGTCCGTGTCTTCCCTGCATGCTCTGCGATCAAGGCCTTGGTCGCAGACAAGAGTTCCTTAAAGGCAACCAAATCCTGACTTGCATGGTTACTTTCATACTGAGTGATGGAGGTATCCAAGTTCTTGAGCTGGTTCATGAGGAAGTTATAGTTCATGACTGTACTGGTATGACTGCTTCCTTCGTAGCTCACCAAGTCTGAAATCTTGTCCTTGGTCGTGTTCAAGATCTCAATCTCACTCTTCAAATCGTCCCGTGAGCTCTTTAAAGCACTATGAAGGTTTGTAAATACCTTACTTGGAAGCTTTGTATGAAGATCACCATCAATCTGGTAGTAACCATCCTTGTACAGCAGGAGGTTAGTTGAGTAGTCATTCATCAGGTTGACCAGAGTCTGAAGAAGAGTCCCATGCACCTCTACTAGGTAACGGCGCATACTCGAGATGGCCTGACCTTGGAGATTTTGATTGTTGATGAAGTCTGTCATGGCCTTGTTTAGGCTCGCAACGGACTCTCCCCAAGCATTTATCGTTTTTTGACTTTCCACCTGAACAGAGGTGATATCATCAAATTTTATATTATAACTCATAGCACCTCCCTACTGCAAACCAGGAAACATGTTTTGACCCAGGACACTATCTGTCCGATGCATCTCTTTCCCTGTGCCTGCCATCAAAGCGATATCTGTCTCCAGCAAGATCGCATAGGTCTTCACCAACTGGTGGAGTTCATTGAATTGTTCCTGATACAAGTCCAATCCTTTCGATGTAGCTGTCGTATTAAAACTTGGTTTCCCAACTCCTGCCAAACTAGCCTTGGCTTTAGACAGGCTACCGATGTGCGAGTTAAACAGAACCTCGGATAATTGAATCGTTCCATACATGGCCTTACCCCTCCTTCGTATGTAGCAGCTTCTCGATGGAATTTTCCAAACTATTCTTCAAACTCTGAAGACAGCCAATAAGGCCATTTTCTTCAATCTTTTGATTTTCCAACCTAGTGATTTCATCACAGATGGCATCATAGAAGGTATTCATCTCCGTTTGAAAACTCGTGTAGTCACTGGAGAAGCTTTCCCACTGCTTGGTGAAATCATCCTTTTGTTTGCCTTGCCAAGTAGGCTGATAATTTTTCCTAATAATCTTTTTTTAGTATAATAAACCTTTTTTTGAATTTCCCCTACAGACTTCTTGGCCGTGCGAAGACGTTCCAACTGTTCATCGATAGTCGTAATCCGTGATTGGGCAGAGGAGATGCTGGTGGAGTAGGCATTCACTCTACCTTGAAGATAATAGATTTGATCATAGTCTATTTGCCCCATGTATTAGCCTCCTAGTTCATTTACTTCATTCAACTCAGCAACATTTCCTTTAGGAATCTCTGTCTGATCTATAACCGCAGCAATATTTTCCAACATGAGGTCATTATCCTCATCACTATAACCCTCTTGAACTACCTTAAAAATATCTTCGTCATTGAAGTAGATAAGGCTATCGCCTACCATCCCTTCGGGATAGAGGCAAGCCCCGTAGTCAAAGCGATAAATATTCCCTTTGACAGGTGCCGCGATGACCCGTGCAATGATCATCATCTTCTTTGTATTTCCTTTTAGTATAATGATACTGCCGAGTGGCAACATAGTCGTTTCTTTCATAGTATCCCTTTCTAAATTTCTAATAATTGAACAAAATCATAACGATCTGGATAAAGAATATATCCTTGGTTAGGCTTCAGTGCAGGTTCATTCATGATATAAGGATAACGAGTATGATCTTGATCGCTAATGCGTACACCAAGAAAGACTTGCTCTACTAACTGATTAACTAGTTTGACAAAATTATCGTATTGATTGGTTACTAGATCCTGATAAGCTCCTGCAAAGACCAAGGTTACGCCATAGCGAGAACCTTCACTAAGGAGTTGCTTGAAGTCCAGCTCACTCACTCCAGCCGCCATAGCCGTCGCAGCAATATCAGGTATCAAAATTAACCATTTTGGATAGTCCTGATTTGGAGACGCAACCCGTTTCTTAAAGTCTTCTAATATCGTCTTCATGACATTATCAACCTCTAAAGAAGTATCAAATCGTTGAATACCATCAAAGAACTGACTGTTAATACGCTGACTAGGATCTAAAATAACAGTATTATACACTCCTGATAAACGGTTTAGGTGATATTCTAGTAATTTATAGTAATTCGTTACAAAAGCAGGACTGTCTGAGGCTATAAGAAGAGGGCGTTCAAAACTAAAGGTTGCTGGAACAACGGCTTCTCTTTCGAGCCCCAAGATAAAGTCTTGACTGCTTTCTAAGATTTCTGACATCACCTCTTTGGTTACCTTTTCTGGTAACATTGGGATACCTGCAGGAAGTGGGCCATCGTATGCCATAGCCATTGCTTCTTGTTCTGCGCGAACTTCTTTTATGTAGTCCGTATAATGTTCACTGCTGTATGGCAACATCACTTGGAATTGGACAATATCATCAAATTTAGCTATGGCACGGCCTTTGATTTCATCGAGTGGAATATTTGAACGTCCTACTACACTTGATAAGTCACTGGTATCAAATAAGAAGAGAGAAATCTTGGTCTTAAAGTTCGATTGTAGCTGTAGACGCATCGCATTGAGACGGGAAAGTGTCACAACCAGATAGATTCCTAGAGAGGCACCATCTCGAGAAATGACATTTAAAGTATCATAAAAGGCATCGACAAATGGGGCATCCATCACACTATCAAAACCATCTATCTCTATGAAAATAGTTGGAAAACTCTCATCTGACAACTGATTGTATTGCCTTAGATTTGTGGCTCTTGCTTGCGAAAGAGCATGTTTCCGAGTTTTTATCTCTCTATTCAAGAATCGAAGAGATTTCATGATTTTCTCAGTTTCATCCAAGGTGAAATAATCTGCAACATGAGGAAAATCTGAAATAGAGATTAAGCCACTGGTACCAAAATCATAGAGGTAGAAATGGACCTGCTCTGGTGTGTGCTTACGAATCACATCCATCGCAAAGTTCTGTAGAAAAGTGGACTTACCGAATCCCGGACTAGAAACCAACAAAATATGGCCTCTTTGTTCCATATTGAAGTAAAGGGGAGATTGTTCCTGTCTTTCTGGAATATCTTGATAACCAATTAAAATAGGTTGCAATGCCTCTGAACGTCCCCAATAATCCTTGTAGTTAGTCGATTGTGTATCTTTAGCATATATCTTCTCTTCAAGTGGTGGCAACCAAGGACTGGCTACCTGATGAATATGAAGACCATCAAAGACTTCACGGGCTTTTTCTACAATGGCGTCTAATTCTGTTGGAACAGCCTTTGCTTCTTTTTTATTGACTAAACCACTCAAATCTTTATTAATGGCATTGTATTGACCATTACTTGTAATCTCATACACAGTTGTGTTTTTTTGAACATGATTTCGTCCTTCTGGATTATAATCCGCACCTGACCAAGCGCTTTGGAATAACTCATAGATTTCATTGTTTCCGACTTGAAGATAGGCTCTACCTGTCTGGGTAATTTCTGCGGCATCAGGTGTTTTGATTACTTCTCTAGAATCTGCAGCATCCTGTACTTTAAGAGCTATTTTAAACTTAGAGTTCGACCAAATTTGATCGTTGACAACCCCACTAGGTTTTTGGGTTGCTAAAATTAATTTAACCCCCAATGATCGACCAATACGAGCTGTAGAGACTAATTCATCCATGAAATCAGGTTGATTCGCCTTCAACTCTGCAAACTCATCACTAATGATTAATAGATGTGGTAATGGTTCTTTGACCTTCCCTTCCTTGAAGAGTTTCATATACTGGTTGATATGATTAACATCATTTTCTGCAAAAATACGCTGACGCTTCTTAAGTTCAGCTTTGATAGATACCAGAGCTCGATTGGCCTGGTTGCCATCCAAGTTTGTAATCGTACCAACAACATGAGGTAGGTCTGCAAAGAGATTAGCCATCCCTCCACCTTTATAGTCAATCAAGAGGAAAGCAACCTCATACGGATGGTAGTTCACAGCTAAAGATAGAATGTAGGACTGAATAAGCTCAGACTTCCCTGACCCCGTAGTACCAGCAATCAATCCATGAGGCCCATGCGCCTTCTCATGGATGTTTAGATAAAGAATATCATCTCTACCTCGAACTCCTAGAGGAACAGCCATTGTTTGGAAAGTTTCATTGTCTTGCCATCGTTTTAAAAGTTCTAGTTCCTCTACCTTATTGACTCCATACATCTCTAGGAAGGTAATACTATTCGGAATCGAATTACGCAAAGTTTGAACATGATGAATACCCGCAAGATTTCTCGCAAAATTTTCCTTTTCCGATAAACTTACAGGAGGAAGAGGCGTAATTTCTTTATTTGTATAATTGCCATCCTGAAGTAATACTGTACCTTTTTTATCTCCTCGATAGTCAACAACTGTCTTAACGTGTTCTGGTAGACTCTCAAGTACTTCTTCTACGAATACATAATGAATTCCTAAATGGGATAAATCTTCATTGATGTACTCCATAATGTTGTGATCCAACATCAGACTTAAATCTGTAAGAAAGAGAATATAATGAGGGCTGTATTGCTTTTCTTTCCCTTTATCCTGCTCACTATCTAACTTTCTATCTTTAATAACTTGATAGAGCGACGTTAATAGTTGATCTCGAGTACGTTGATTGTAAACAAAACCACGGCTATTTAGTGCTTTTATTTTCGTATGAGGTAACCATCGGCTCCAATTCCATAACTCAAACTCTTCCTCTCGGAAAATTGGAATAAACTGTAAATCATGGTAACTTTGGAAAGTCGCTAATTGCATCATCATCTGTTGAACTTGTTCAATCACTATTTGCCGTGTTCCGATATAGCCCGTAGGATTTGTTAATGTATGTGTAATAGGTACCTGCTTAGTCACACGATAGTAGGAAAGTAGTTCTTGAATTTTTTGGTTAGCAGCTACATTATATTTTGTTAATTCAGAATCTGAATACTCAATAGAAAAACTAGAATTAACTTCACCCAAACCCAAACGATAAGACAGAAAATCAAAATGATAAAGTGTCTTTTCGTAAATACGTCTATCCGTTTTTTCTACCATTTCTAAAATCTGATCCATGCCAGGGAAATGATACACCAAAGCCTTAACTTGTTCTTTACGTAAGTTAGCTAATTGTGAATACTTGGTTTCCAAGTATTTCATATACTCAACAATTTTCTGTTCTTGAAGTTCCTTATGTGATTTTTTATCAGAAAAATAAGTATGAATGGAAGTCCCAATAGTAATGACAGACATCCCCATCATCATGAACATCATGCCACCACTACGTGTGAAGTAAATCGTTAGTATCGTAAAGACAATCATCGCCAAAGGGGTAATAATCAATCTTAGTAACGATTGTTTGTTGCCTTCATCATCTGTTGGTGCCGAAGCAATCGTTACTGTATCCTCGGGTTCTCTCAGAATAATCCGTGGAGAGCGATGAAATTCTTTTGAACGATCCTCGACCATTACTTCAGAAAAAGGCAGTAAGCTCGTCTCAATAGAAAATAGTGAATGAATCGATAAGATTTGTTTTTGAACGGATAAAGCTAGACCTTGTTCAAAAACAAGTTGGTCCATATCTTGAATATTTTGCGTCCCTTTTCTTCTTTCACCATTAAGATAATATGGACTAGCACTATAAATCGTCTTATTTGTCCCATCAAAGCTCAAAATGATTTCTATAGGAAAATCAACTAAGCGAATAGTCGCTTCTTTCTTATCTGATAAATATAGTATTTTTTCGGGAAGAAGGTAATACTCGGTGTTTTTAATAATCAATAAGGATACACTTATATCTTCAGCTATGGAAACCAAATGATCCCCATAAGAATAAGTCTCTCCGAGCAGTTCAACTCCCGTTTCCTTGACTTCCAACACCACATTTTCAAGAATAGGAAGATAGATATTAGAAGCTATAGAAGGCCCCAGTTGATAGGTATTCCCTGTATAGAGTGGATAAACATTGTCTTCAAAAAATAAATAATTCATAGACCACTCCTATCTTGACTCTGTTGAAGTTGAAGTCGTATTCGACTTATTCGTCTCTGGTGTTAGGTAGTTTTTCTTCAATTCTTCCAATTTACTCTTATAATTGTTTAGTTGCTCAGTACGTTGTTCAGATGTGAGGTTAGGGTTTCTCTGAACTTCATCAACCTTTTTGGTAAGACCATACATCAATAATTGTGGGTCATCTAAGTAACTTGCAATATCTATAGCTTCATCAACTTTCGACTGCCCAATTAAAACCCAGTAACGAAGATAGTCTGTACTTGATTGAGTTGATATTTTGGATAGCTCTGTCTTTTGCGTTTCTGTTAAAGGCTCTGTTTTAATGACGGAATAAGCCACCATATAAGCATCATCTTGACTAAGTGATTTAGAATCTGTATTTTTAACAGTAGATACAACCGAAGAATAATCTTGGTTTACAAAAGCCAAACGTAAACCTGAAATCATTTGTTGATTAGGCATAGCGAACAATGCAAAGTAAAACACTCCAACAATTGATAGCACTCCAATAAATGATGCAATAATGGTAGTCCACTTCAACCGCGAAACAAGTTTATTAGGAACACGTGAAAATTTTTCTTTATTTTGTTCCTTTTCTTCTAAGTATTTTTCTAGTAGTAAGGCTAAGATTTCATCCAAATTTTCAGACTTCATGATGGTCTCACAAAACAGTTTTCCTTTATAAAATGGCGACTGTCCCTCCACTAATTTTTCATAACTTACCTTTTTATCTAATAGAGATACTATCATAGCTTTAAAGTTAACTGTAAACGCCTCTAGCTTCAATGCATCATAGGGAGGCACTTGCCCTTTAACACCACGAAAAATGAATAGAGGGTTCCCATTTCGTGAAAACACTAAATTACTAGGTGATAATTCATAAGTATAAATTGAATCCTTCAGCGAGTTAAATAATTGACCAACATTGATCAGATGACGTAATTTTTCTTCCTCAATCATCGTAGTCAGCTTATCCCAAGAATAATATTCATCAGTCAATAGACTTTCAATCGTTAGTTTACCTTCTTCCTCAATAACATTTTGATTCACAAAATAAGGTTGTATTGCTGTTAATAAAGCATAAGCTATTTCACGATTTCCC
This sequence comes from Streptococcus mitis, assembly GCF_000722755.1. Taxonomy (GTDB): domain Bacteria; phylum Bacillota; class Bacilli; order Lactobacillales; family Streptococcaceae; genus Streptococcus; species Streptococcus mitis_CM. The sequence continues at coordinate 9,976 of NZ_JPFY01000012.1, forward strand.
TTGATATCTCCAACTACTAATTCAATTTTTTGAACTTCCATACCTGACTCCCTTACTATATTCTTTCCAGGTTTAATAAAACTCCGTCTTTCACTAATACTAGACTGCTCGTACTAGCAAGAATTTCTCCTGACTGTTGATTTCTTACACTTGGATTCATTACCTTAATTCCAATACCATAAGCATCTGAGACGATTTGTATCAATTCTTTAATCGTTAACTCAGTAGGGACCCTTAAATCTAATATTTTAGATAAAAAAGGCGAACAATCCAGACTAATATTAATGTACTCTTCCATATAAAACTCCTAAATCTATTATGCTATGCCTATTATATCACGCAAAACATGAATATTAAAGAACTTTCTATTTATAAAAAGAGATACATTTTGTATCTCCCTTTATGTATTTTTCTATCGACTTTATTGTTTAGCTATATGTAACTTTTTATAAAAGAGCGAGTAAATTGTGACAATCATCCCTAGTATAAACAATAAAATTGCAGTCCAAGAAACAGGAGACTTTACATTTTTAAGTGAAACAGTCTTTTTATCACTGTGGTTGATTTGAATCTGATTGGTAAATAAAGCAGACTGATACTCATTAACGATATTCTCCGATTCCACTTTAGTGCTAAATAAGTTTGTTTTAACTAATTGATACTTTTCTTTATCCAATTTTTTAGTTGTATCAATCAATTTATATGTCTCAGGATGAAATAACTTTGTCAAATTACTCTCCTGTTCAAAGTACTGAATCTCTGTTTTCTTGGTATTCTTATCTAAAGACGTATCTATTTGCAAAGATCCATCGTTTGCAAAAGCAACACTACCTTTTGTAAAAATTGAAAACAATAGAAAGATAAAGACAATATTTTTTTTCATATTACTTGCTATCCTTAACTTGGCGATACAAGAAAATATTTACAAGTCCCAAAGCAATTGTTAGAACAACAATTACCATTACTGACTGAACAACTCCGTTTTGCTGATTAATGAATAATCTCACTACACCTTCAAGATATGTTAACGGAGAAAGAGTTGTTAAAATAGGAGCTGGATTCACATAATATTCATCAAATAATTGAGTTGCTGAAATGATATAAAGCAGTAATAGACTTATGCTTATCAAAAATCCAAGACTTTTTAGTTTATCAAGAAGGATATTCAGACTATATGTCATCATTAGACTCACCAAGACAAGAAGCATTACAAACCAGCTCAATTGACCTACAGAGAAAGCAAGTTTAACTCCAGAAACAATCGCAATTATAGAACCAACAGCTACTGAAATCACACTTAGGAAGAACATTGGTCCAGAAGAATTTCTCCATGACAAACGGTCCTTCAAACTGATTAATCTTTGCAATTCTTCTTTATCTGCATGTTGGAAAAGATAGGCAACAACCAAGCTAACAAGATAGCTGATTAAGATAACAAGGAGTCCTGATCTCTCATCTTGACGATTCGTCTGTGACGGTCTATTGGTCGCAGCTGATACAACATTCCCAATTTTAGAAGCATCAACAGGATTTGACAAATATTCATAGACTGCATCATTTTTCGTATTACCCGTTCTAGTATTGCTCAAAACAGTAGAAAAGTTTTTAAGGAATTCTTCGTTTGAACCATATTCACTAGACATGATATTTTTCAATTCAGAAACGCGTGCACTTAATGATTTTCCGTCTTTTTCCAATGTATTAACATCATTCGTCAACTGAGTCATAGTAGCTTGTATCGTCTCAGAAACAGCTTGGTTTGCTTTTGTATTGTCCATCAAGGTTTTACTAGCTGAAATCAGTGTACCTAGGTCCCTGTTCATATCCATACTAACATTAACCATACTAGTATTATCTACTTTTTCTGTTGCAACAAAACTAGGTTTACCTTTAATCGTTGTATCCACTAATTTGGTCTGTTCAATTAACTGTCTTAACTGAGTTATTAGATCATTGGTTGTTGTTCTCAGCTGTTCGATGTTAGATGTTAATTTCTCAGCATTGGCTAATCGTGACTGAATATCCGTCAATTTTTTATCAGAAATCTTCAAATCTGATTTTAGAGCTTCTACTGTAGTTGCTTTGATTAGATTGGTCACAATGGTCTTGAGGTCATCATTATTTGCTAAGGCAGCAAGAGAACCTTCTGCTGGAACAAACGTAGTGTCTGTGTACGTATTTTTAGATAAATCTAAGCCGTAATACGCAGTAACAAGTCCTGATAACTGTAGATACGCCTCAACATCTTTATAAACCGCTTGAGTTAGCTTGGTAGGATTGTACTCCCAGTTAGAAATAATGTCTTGCATCTCATAATGACGATTCAAAACTTTTTTTTCTGTTTGATTTATCTTAGTAGTCGTGATGGTCTTCGTAATTGTAATAATTTCTGTTGGTTTCTGCACATCAGGCGTAGAGGAACCTGAAGCTACAGAAGTAGCTGGACTAACAGGCGCAGCATGAACTGTCTCATTCTCTATTTTATCTTTTTCTACATAAGGGGCATCTTCCTTTATAACTTTTACATCTTCTGTCGTATCTAATTGATACTTAACAAGCACAGGTGACAAGACATTGAGATCATTTTCATTCTTGATTCCTAGTGTGTATGAAATAGTCATACCTGGAGATACTTCACCAGGGAAAGATACCTGATAACTACCTCCTCCAAGATCAGAAAATCCAAAATTTGATTCTTTAAGATAGTATCCGCTTGGTACTGTTATCTTTAATTTTGAAATTTTTCCTTCAAACGAAGGTAAAGTTAGCTCACGTTTTGTTGTGCTCTTAGACTTAATGTCATTCTTTAACTGAGAGAATTCTTCATTTTCAAGTGTTGTAGATTGCAAAGTTGGCAAATCTTTCCCTATCTTCTTACTATACCACCGTATAAAAGCACTAATATTTTTCAAATGTTGTTTATCAGTATCTGACAAAGAGAGATTATTTATAGTTGTATCATCGTAGTATACACTTGGCCATTTACTAGTAATTTGATTTTGCATACTAGTATTTAACGACTTGATATAACTTCCAAGAGTTTTATTAGCTCCATCTACCGCTGATGGGTTTTTAGCCAAGGAAGACTCTACTGCTTCTCTAATCTTTGTATCATAATTTGATAAGGTATCATCAATTTCCTTATTATTCTTCTTCAAACTTTCTAGAAGTTTTGCGATATCTTTGTTATAGGAAGAAGCCTTATCAGTGGTTTCTTTCCAAATAGCTGGCTCTGAAAAATTATTATTAAATTGAGTGTTTATAGCAGCCAATTGAGATAATTGTTTCTCAACTGATAATTTGGAAAAGTCTTTATCATAGTTGGACAAAGCCTGTTCTCTAGTATTCAAGGAATTATCCCATTTTTTTTGTTGCTTATCTATTCCATTTATTGTTTCCTCATATGTCTTATTAACAGAATCAATTGATTTAAAGGCATCATTTGTATTTAACAGGGTCTTGTTAAATGACGAATACGATGATAAGAGATTATTCGGTGATGAACCCAACCCATTAAACTGTTGACCATATTGAGCAAGAGGATCCACTAACTTATTATTAAAAGAAGTCAGTGACTCATGTTCATTTGTAACTACATCTGCAACCTGGCCTTGTGCTGTTTTCAAATTCCCGATAATACTAGTGAAATAAATATTAATCAAATCCTTATTAAAGAGCTCTTTGAAAGCTACTACAGCTTGTTCAGCCTGTTTGACAGTCAGTTGGTCACTTGATTGAATTTGATATTGAAACTTCGCCTGAACAGGGGAAGTTGATTCGATTGCTAAAGCTTCTTCTGAAAATTTACTTGGCAAGACTATCATCAACTGATAAGTCTCATTTTTTAGACCGCTTTCAGCGATTGACCTAGAAACAACTTCCACTTTGTAATTATTTTTAGCTATGAACGAATTTACTAAAGTATTCGCAATGTTAATCGGTTGTCCATTATATACCTTACCCGTATCTTCATTAACAATAGCTACTTTAATAGGGGCTTGTTGCACCGAGGAATCTGAGTTCGTTCGGCTGATAGGTGTTGGTTTTACAATTGCAAAGAAGGATACTATCATTGTCACAAATAACAGTAGCATCCCTAAGCTAAATAAAACTTTCTTTCTCACATTTTCTCCTTAATTAAATATAGTAAAAAAGTTGAGGATTTCTCCTCAACCTCAACTTTAGATTATTGAAGACCAAAGTTTCTAGATAAGTCTTGGTCATTTTGTTGCATCGCTTGAGCAGTCTTATCAAGTTGTGTATTGATTTGTTGCATTAAATCAGCAAAGTTTTCAACCTTTGGTTTCAATTCAGAGAATTGTTGATCAAAGCCTTGGAACGCAGCACCTTCCCATTCCGAACGCAAGGTATCTTGCAAGCGTTGAAGATTGCTCAAAATAACTCTGATATCGTTTGCAGCTTTTCCATATTCACGTGCACGTGATTGGAGGGTTTCTGGAGATACACGAATTTGTCCTGACATATTTTTACTCCTATGTTTTTTGTTTTATTATAACATTATTTCATATATGAATCAAGGATTTTTGGAAAAAAATTTATAGTATTAATCCATAATTAAAGTCATATAGAATACAATAAATAGTTACTTATAAAATACAGCATAATTTTTTCGATTTATTACTTCTGTCAATATTTAGAAAATTTAAAAATCTTTAAATTTTAAATTACCTTTACTCTAAATCAAAAGGTAATATTTCAGATTTTCATTCATTTCTTTCCATCTTTTGCTCTAATCCCTTATTACACGTAAAAAGAAGCCTTTCGGCTTCCTTTCTTACAAGACTTTTGCTGAAGTACGAGTAATTTCTTCTACTTGAATATTCTCTGATTCAAATTTTTCTTTCAAGGCTGGTAAATCAATTGATCCATCGATTTGAACTTCTATAATCACCTTACCATCTTTACGCGGAATATTGACTGTATGCGAGATATTCAACTTTTCTTCTACAATCAAAGAAATAATTTTTCCAAGAACGCCAATTTCGTTTTCCGTAACAAAGCGCACACGAATTCCTTCCTCACCATAACCAGCAATTTCAAGAAAGGCTTGGAAAACATCACGGTCCGTAATAACCCCATAGACTTGATGGTTATCTACTACAGGAAGAATACCAATCTTATTTTTCAACATCAGATAAGTTGCATCCTCTAGACTCGCATAGCCTGAAACAGTGACAACTTCGCGAATCATCACATCTTTTACTTTTGTCTTATTTAGAAGATAGTTCATCTCATAGATAGAAAGACTGGTTGCTTTTGATGGACTTGCTTGGGCAATGGTTCCTTCAGTTACCAAACCAACTAATTGATCATTTTCGATAACAGGCAAGCGATGCAACCCTTGCTCTCTCATCAAATCTGCTGCATGAGATACTGTTGTATCTGGACTAATATACACTACCTTACGGGTCATAAAATCTTTAACTGCCATGAGACTTCTCCTTTTCTGTTCTTATCCCTATTATACAATCTTTTTGTAAATCTATCAAACGCTTACATTTCTTTTTCAAAATTCAGAAAAGTATGAATAAGCTAGCAAAAAGAGCTCTAAAATCGAGCTCCCTGAATGAAGGTAAGAAACGTTTCATTCGATTTTTTCAATTATTTGAAATTCATATTTCAAAGTAGATGCAGATTTGTTTGCAATCTAAATATGCCAACTAAAATAATCTACTGGATAAGATAATTGCCTCGCAATCTTCATCCGCCGACTAAAAAGGTCCCCCGGACTATTAATGATGATTACTTCATAATCCTCATCCACCGACTAAAACAATCCAATGGATAAGATAATTGCTTCGCAATCTCCATCTGCCGACTAAAACAATCCACTGGATTGTTTTAGCCACCTAGATATGCTTTTCTGACTTCTTCTGATGAGGCGAGTTCTTGTCCTGTTCCTGATAGAACGATTTTCCCTGTTTCCAGTACATATCCTCGGTCAGAGATTGCGAGTGCCTTATTGGCATTTTGCTCAATCAAGAGGACGGTTGTTCCTTGCTTCTGAATATCTTGAATGATATCAAAAATTTCTTGGATAAAGATTGGGGCAAGTCCCATCGATGGTTCATCTAAAAGAAGAAGTTTTGGTGTTGACATAAGAGCGCGTCCCATGGCAAGCATTTGTTGTTCCCCTCCTGAAAGAGTAGCTGCATCTTGGTTCTTCCGTTCTTCAAGACGAGGAAAGCGTGAGAAAACTTTCTTCAAATTAGCTTGATTTTCTTCACGATTTTTCTTTAAGAAAGCTCCCATTTCAAGATTTTCCATAACAGTCAAGCCAGGAAAGACGTGGCGTCCTTCTGGTACTTGTGAAAGACCACCTGCCACGATTTTCTGAGCTGGCATTTTTTGGATTTCTTGACCTAAAAATTCAATCTTTCCTGAACTCGGTCTAACCAAACCAGACAAAGTACGGAGAATGGTTGTCTTACCTGCACCATTGGCACCAATAAGGGAAACAACTTCTCCTTCATTTACTTCAAAGCCTACATCACGGACTGCTTGGATCATACCGTAATGCACAGAAAGATTATCAACTTTTAACATAGACATTAGGCTTCACCTCCTAGATAAGCTTCGATAACGCGTTTATTGGTCTTAATTTCGTCTGGAGTCCCCTGAGCAATCAAACGACCATATTCAAGTACGTAGATACGTTCTGTTACTTCCATGACCAGATTCATATCGTGTTCAATCAGCATGATCGTAATCTTAAATTCATCTTTGATACGACGAATTAACTCAGTCAATTCAGCAGTTTCCTGCGGGTTCATACCTGCGGCTGGTTCATCTAAAAAGAGAATTTTAGGTTCCGTAGCAAGGGCACGAACAATTTCCAAACGACGTTGTTGTCCGTAAGCGAGGTTTTTAGCAAGAGTCTCTGCATCCCCATCTAAATCAAAGATTTTCAATAATTCCAAAGCTTTAGCCTTTAATTCTTTTTCACTCTTATAAAAAGCTGGTAAGCGTAAAAAACTAGCAAAAACATGTTGTTTGTGATGGTTGCCAAAGGCAATCAAAACATTGTCCAAAACTGTTAAATCTTTAAAGAGACGGATATTTTGGAATGTACGTCCAAGTCCCAAAGAGGCAATCTTATAAGGTGACTTTCCATTCAAAAGGTGACCATCTAGTGTTACTGTTCCCTCACTTGGTTCATAAACACCTGTCAAAAGATTGAAAAGGGTGGTTTTACCAGCTCCATTTGGACCGATTAGTCCAACCAGTTCACCTTCGTTCAATTCAAGAGTCACATCTCCAACAGCTGTTAGACCGCCAAAATGTTTGGTTAACTGTTTTACTTCAAGTAATGCCATTAGTTTTGTTCCTCCTTCTTAGATTTTTTAAAGAAACGTGATAGGCTCAATTCCCATGTTCCAAGAAGTCCACCTGGTCTGAAAATCATTACCAATACCAAGGCCAAAGCGTAGATAATCATACGCACGCTTGCAACATCTTGGAGAAGCATATTCAAAATTCCAAGAACAATAGCTGAAACAATGGCACCTGTAATGGAACCAAGTCCACCAAAGACAACAATGATCAAAACGTTGATTGAGTTGATGAAGGTGTAATCTTTCGGTACAACTGAACCGATAAATCCTGCCTGAAGTGACCCTGCAATACTTGCAGTAATAGCACCAAAGACAAAAGCGATGATTTTAATCTTAGTCGTATTAACCCCAACTGACTCAGCAGCGATTTCATCCTCACGAACAGAGAGAGTTGAACGACCAATTGGACTACGCAAGAAGTTCAAGGTTGCAATGGTTGTAATCACGACAAAAAAGTAAACCATTTGCCAAGTTGTAAAGTTAGGAATTCCCAAGATACCTGCTGCACCATTTGTAAGGCTTCCACCATTGATGATAAAGATACGGATAATTTCAGAAACACCGAGAGTTGCTACCGCAAGATAGTCCCCCTTCAAGCGCAAGGTTGGAATCCCGACAAGTAAGGCAACTGCTCCTGAAAGCAAAGCCCCTACCAGCATAGCTCCAAAGAAGGCACCGTAGGTTGGTGATTTAGAACCAATAATAGCTGCTGCATAGGCACCAATCGCCATGAAACCAGCATGACCAAGTGAAAATTGGCCTGAAAAACCAACGATTAAGTTGAGACCAACAGCCAGAATAATATTAATTCCAATTTGTTGTAAAATCTGTACATAGAATAGATTGAGTACTCCGACTGAAACCAATACACTAATCAAGCCATAGCCAGCTAACAAAAGGAGTAACCATAGAATATTAACTTTTAAATTTTCCTTCATCGTTTACACCTTCTCTTTCACATTTTTACCAAGGATACCAGCTGGGCGGACAATCAAGATCAACAACAAGATTCCATAAACAATGGCATCACGGAAGTCTGACATTCCAAAGGCTGTCGCAAAGGTTTCCAATAGACCAATCACAAAACCACCAAGCGCCGCACCAGGAATGATTCCGATACCACCAAGTACTGCGGCAACGAAAGACTTAAGACCTGGAGTAACCCCCATCAAAGGCTCAAGAGAGTTATAATAGAGGGCAATCAGAACACCAGCCGCACCCGCAAGAGCAGAACCCAAAGCGAAGGTAAAGCTGATAGTACGGTTTACATTGATCCCCATCAATTGCGCCGCATCGCTATCTACTGATACTGCACGCATGGCTTTTCCCATCTTTGTTTTTTGGACAATGACTTGTAACAAAATCATCAAAATCAAGGAAATGGCCAAAATCATTAACTGCACGTTTGTTAGGCTAACTGGTCCCAAATCATAGCGAACTGTTTGAATCGCTTGAGGGAAGGCACGGGTATTGGCACCAACCAGATAGACCATCCCATATTCCAATAGGAAAGACACCCCAATAGCCGTAATCAAAACAGCAATACGAGTAGAGTGACGCAAAGGTCGGTAAGCAAGGAACTCAATCACGACACCAAGAATGGCTGTCGCTATCATAGCTACAATAAGCGCTACAAAGAAATTCATTTGGAAAGAATTAATCAAGAAATAACCGATAAAGGCTCCCATCATATAAATATCACCGTGTGCGAAGTTGATGAGCTTGATAATTCCGTAAACCATGGTATACCCTAGAGCTAACAGCGCATAAACACTACCTAGAATCAAACCATTTACTAGTTGTTGGAGCATAAAATTCACTCTTTCTATATATAATTTCGAGGGTTTCCCCTCACTTTTTGATAGGTTCTTAAACATCGAAACAGGGAGTGAGTCAGAGGCTCATTCCCTATTTCAACATTTTTCTATTATGGTTTTACAACTTCTGCTGCTTCAACCTTACCATTATTCATGGTCATCATGTAAGCTGTTTTGACTGTGTTGTGGTCCGCATCGAAGCTTGTTTGACCAGTTACACCTTCAAAATCTTTTGTTTTAGCAAGGTTATCCTTGATTTCACCTGAGTTTTTAGCACCTTTTGCTGCGTTTGCTACAAGGTGAACTGAGTCATAAGCCAAAGCTGCAAATGTTGAAGGCTCTTCATTGTACTTAGCACGGTAAGCCTCAAGGAAGGCTTTTGCTTTAGCAGAAACTTCTACAGTAGTTGAGAAGCCTGAGATAAAGTAGATGTTTGATGCTTTTTCAGGAGTTGCTTGTTGTACAAACTCTTCACCGTTGAATCCATCACCACCAACGATTGGTTTGTCAATTCCCATACCACGCGCTTGGTTTACAATTTTACCAGCTTCAGTGTAGTAACCAGGGACGATGATAGCATCAAAATCTTTCCCTTTCATTTTTGTAAGGGCTGCTTGAAAGTCTGTGTCACCTGCTACGAAAGTTTCATCTGCAACGATTTCACCTTTGTAAGCTTCACGGAAGGCTTTGGCAATCCCTTTAGCATAGTCGCTGGCGTTGTCAGTGTATAGAACAACTTTCTTAGCGTTTAATTTTTCAGTAACATAGTTTGAGATAATTTTTCCTTGGAAGCTATCTTGGAATGTTCCGATAAAGAGGTAATCTTGACCTTTAGTCAATCCATCTTGAGTCGCACTTGGCGAAATCAATGGAACACCTGCTTTTGTAGCGTTAGCTACCGCAGCTGCAGTTGCACCTGATGTCGCAGGTCCTACGATTGCTGATACTTTAGATTGGGTTACAAGGTTAGTTGTTACTGAAGCCGCCTCAGCTGTTTCAGACTTGTTATCTTTATCAACTACTTCGATTTGTTTTCCATCGATACCACCTGCGGCATTGATTTCATCAACAGCAAGTTGGGCACCTTTTTGTTCAGATGTTCCGTAGGCTGCTACAGCACCAGTTTCTTCAAAGTTAAATCCGATTTTGATTGTCTTTTCATCTACTGAGTTACCAGCAGCATTTGACGCTCCAGACTTCACTTCTCCACAGGCTGCAAGAAGTGCTACACTTGCAAGCGCCACAAACGATAGGGCAAATTTTTTCTTCATATTTTTTGTCTCCTTATTTCTTAAATAAATAGCATGTTAAGAATATACCGAATTATCAGAAAATTGTCAACACTTTTCTTGAACTTTTTCGATGATAACGTTTTCCTCTCGATAAAGATTGCCCACAAAGGGTGTTTCCAGCTCTTGGATATGACAAATTCTGACTTTTTTTATAAATTTTTCCTTGCTCAAGTGTCCGACCAATTGCTCCACTTCTTGAGTTGGAACATAAAGCTGTAAGTAACGATGTTTCTTGGAATGATAGGTAATATCTCCATAATCCTGCAATTTTTTTGCATCACGATTATAGTAAAGATAGATAATCAAGCCAGATCGATTGACTTTTTCAAACATGATAAATCCTCTTTCTAAGAAATCTCTCCCTATTATACCAAAAAAAGCAAACCCAGTCGAGTTTGCCTCCTTTGATTATTAGTTCAATGAATTGTTGGCCATGATTTCATCAATAAAGCCATATTCAAGTGTTTCTTGGGCACTCATCCAATTATCACGTTCTGCATCTGCATGGACTTTTTCGATTGACTGACCTGAATTTTCAGCCAATATTTTTTCCAAGATGTTACGAGTTTTAAGCAAGTGTTCTGCAGCAATCGCCATATCGGTTTGTTGAGTACCACCGCCTGTACCACCCATTGGTTGGTGGATCATGTATTCAGCATTTGGAAGCATGAAACGTTTGCCTTTTGCTCCACTTGATGCGATGACTGTTCCCATAGATGCGGCCATACCCATAACGATGGTTTGGACATCTGCCTTAATAAAGTTCATGGTATCAACGATTGCCAAACCAGCTGAAACAGAACCACCAGGTGTATTGACATAAAGGTAAATATCTTTTGTACTATCTTGGGCATCCAAGAAAAGCAACTGGGCAATAACTGAGTTGGCCATATTGTCTTCAACTGGGCCTGTCAGCATAATGATGCGGTCTTTGAGAAGACGTGAGTAAATATCGTAGGAACGTTCTCCACGGCTTGTTTGTTCAATAACTACAGGAATCATTCATTTCTCCTTTTAAGTTTTATTTTTGTTGGTCAAACGACTGAAGATAAGACTATTATAATATCTTGGTCAAAAAAGGTCAAATTTTTGCTCTGTTTTCATCAGACAGAAACAAAAACTCAACCTCCTTTCGTGACTGGAACTTCTTTTCCAAGTCATTCTTCTTTTCGATCTTATTTCGTACCGAACAAGCGGTCTCCAGCATCTCCAAGACCTGGAACGATATAACCGTGTTCGTTCAAACGTTCATCCAAGGCTGCTGTAAAGATTTCTACATCTGGATGAGCTTCTTGAAGGGCTTTTACACCTTCTGGTGCTGATACAAGGCAGACAAATTTGATATTTGATGCGCCACGTTTTTTAAGAGAATCAACAGCCAAGATTGCTGAGCCACCTGTTGCCAACATTGGATCTACTACAAAAATTTGACGTTGGTCAATATCTTCAGGCAATTTCACCAAGTACTCAACTGGTTGAAGCGTTTCTTCATCACGGTACATACCGATGTGACCAACCTTAGCAGCTGGAACCAAGCTCAAGAGTCCATCAACCATCCCGATACCTGCACGCAAGATTGGAACGATGGCCAATTTCTTACCTGCCAATTGTTTTTGAACTGTTTTTGTGATTGGTGTTTCGATTTCCACATCTTCTAGTGGAAGATCACGAAGTACTTCATACCCCATCAACATTGCAATCTCATCTACTAGCTCACGAAAAGCTTTTGTAGAAGTATCTGTACGACGCAAGATTGACAATTTGTGTTGAATCAGTGGATGATTAATAACTTCAATTTTTCCCATTTTTGGAATTCCTTCTTTCAATTTATTCTTCTTATTATACCAAAAAACGGTTTAAAAATCTTTCTAAACCATTTATTTTTGATAATTTTTACATTAAATCTGCCTCTTTAAGAGCTATCTGTACTGTCTCAAGTGGTAAATGGGTCAATTCTGTCCCTTTTTCTTGATAAAGGTATTGGGCGTAGTCGTCCATTCGGTACTGGTTGATATAAACCACGCGCTTACAACCAACCTGAAGCAATTGTTTTGTACAGTTTAGACATGGAAAGTGGGTTACATAGGCTGTAAAACCTTTAGGAACACCACGTTCAGCACCTTGAAGGATAGCATTAACCTCGGCGTGAAGGGTACGAACACAGTGTCCTTCAATGACCAGACATTCGTGATCAATACAATGCTCGGTTCCTGACACCGAACCATTGTAACCAGTGGAAATCACCTTATTATCCTTAACCAGAATCGCGCCAACTTTGGCACGTTTACAAGTGGAACGATTGGCAATTAGTAAGGCTTGGGCTGCAAAATACTCATCCCAGGCCAGTCTTTTTTCAGTCATATCTCTTCTCCTTTTTCTCTATTTTTTAAAAAATGGTAACCGTAAATCCGCAATCTTTTCAGCTGGTACCTTCATGCCATCCTTGATCCATTTTAGAAGGACAGAGACGATAGCTGAACTCCAGAAGGAATGAAGATAAGAGCTGACACCTTTTGATTTTCCATGGTATTTTTCTAAAAATTCCTGCATGGCTTGGACAAAGATTTTTTCCAGATGGTAATCTAAGGCAAGTTGAATCACTCTGGCCTCCTTTCTTGCTTCTCGGAAAAGGTGAACCCAGACCAGATAAAGATCTGTCTTTAGATCATAATGATGCAACTGTTCCATAATATTGTGGACAGTTCGTTTAAAGACGCTTTCTAAAATCTCCTCTTTGGAATCATAATTACGGTAAAAGGCTGCACGAGAAACACCTGCACGTTTGACCAATTCAGAAATACTAATCTTGGTCAAGTCCTTTTTTTCCAAGAGCTGCAAGAGGGCTGTTTCGATGGCTTCTCTAGTTAATAAATTGGATTCTTGGTTTGATTTTCTGAGATTTTCAAGAGACTTTTCAGAGATTCTACGTTCAGACATAACATTTTCTTTCTACTTGTTACAACAGACGGATGAGGCTTTTGTTTCAAGGGCTTTCATGATATAATTGTAAAAAAAGACAGAACCTTTGTCAATGTATAACTGACAAAGATGGAGAATTTCTATGACTTGGAAGATTATTGCTGACTCTGGTTGTGATTATCGTCAGCTGGCAACACCAGCTATTGACACGACCTTTGTAAGTGTGCCCTTAACCATTCAAGTAGCTGATCAGGTCTTTGTTGATGATGCCAGTCTTGACATTGACCAAATGATGGAAACCATGTATGCAACTGCAGAAGCTTCAAAATCAGCTTGTCCAAGCCCAGATGATTATTTGCGAGCATTTGAAGGTGCCAAAAACATTTTCTTGGTAACCATCACTGGTACTCTTTCTGGCAGCCACAATAGTGCTCAACTAGCCAAGAATATTTATCTTGAAGAACATCCTGATACTAAAATTCATGTAATTGATAGTTTGTCTGCTGGTGGGGAAGTTGACTTGCTCGTAGAAAAATTAAATGACTTGATTGACCAGGGTCTATCTTTTGAAGAAGTCGTTGAAGCTATCACTGCTTATCAAGAAAAAACCAAGTTGCTCTTTGTCCTAGCCAAAGTAGATAACTTGGTGAAGAACGGCCGTTTGAGTAAGCTTATCGGTACAGTCGTTGGCCTTCTCAACATCCGTATGGTTGGAGAAGCTAGTGAAACCGGAACTCTCGAACTACTACAAAAAGCACGAGGACCAAAGAAATCAGTTCAAGCTGCCTATGATGAGTTAGTAAAAGCTGGATATGCTGGTGGACGTATTATCATGGCCCAACGCAATAACGAGAAATGTTGCCAACAGCTCTCAGAGCGAATTCGCGAAACCTTCCCACAAGCAGATATTAAAATTATCCCAACCTCTGGTCTCTGCAGTTTCTATGCAGAAGATGGCGGTTTGCTGATGGGATATGAAATTGATTAATTGCATTCTTGACAAGAGGTGACCATCATCTCTTGTTTTTTTGTGGTACAATAGAGCTATGAAACATTTTGATACTATCGTCATCGGTGGAGGTCCTGCTGGCATGATGGCTACGATTTCCAGTAGCTTTTATGGTCAGAAAACCCTCCTCATCGAAAAAAATCGGAAACTTGGAAAAAAATTAGCTGGTACAGGTGGGGGACGTTGCAATGTCACCAACAATGGAACTCTAGATGACCTACTAGCTGGAATCCCTGGAAATGGGCGCTTTCTCTACAGTGTCTTCTCCCAGTTTGATAACCATGATATCATCAACTTTTTTACAGAAAATGGTGTTAAACTTAAGGTCGAAGACCACGGCCGCGTCTTTCCTACTAGTGACAAGTCTCGTACCATTATCGAAGCCTTGGAAAAGAAAATCACTGAGCTCGGTGGTCAAGTTGCTACTCAAACAGAAATTGTTTCGGTTAAAAAGATAGACGACCAGTTTATCCTTAAATCAGCTGACCAAACCTTCACTTGTGATAAACTCATTGTCACAACTGGTGGGAAATCCTATCCTTCAACTGGTTCAACTGGTTTTGGTCACGAGATTGCCCGTCATTTTAAGCATACCATTACCAAGCTTGAGGCAGCTGAAAGTCCCTTGTTGACAGATTTTCCACACAAGGCTTTGCAAGGAATTTCATTGGATGATGTGATCCTAAGTTATGGCAAACATATCATCACTCACGATCTGCTTTTTACCCACTTTGGTTTGTCAGGCCCTGCTGCCCTGCGTATGTCTAGTTTTGTCAAGGGTGGGGAGGTTCTTTCACTGGATGTTTTGCCTCAACTTTCTGAGAAGGACTTGGCTTCATTCCTAGAAGAAAATCGTGAAAAATCTCTAAAAAATGCCTTAAAAACCTTACTTCCAGAACGCTTGGCCGAATTTTTTATACAAGGATTTCCTGAAAAAGTTAAACAGCTGACTGAAAAAGAACGCGAGCAACTTCTCCAGTCTATCAAGGGACTTAAAATTCCTGTAATTGGTAAAATGTCTCTTGCTAAGTCATTTGTTACCAAGGGTGGCGTCAGTCTCAAGGAAATCAATCCTAAAACTCTAGAAAGTAAGCTGGTACCTGGACTCCACTTTGCGGGCGAGGTACTGGATATCAATGCCCACACGGGTGGATTTAACATCACTTCTGCCCTCTGTACTGGTTGGGTGGCGGGATCAAACCCAATCTAAATCTGAATTATTTAATGGCTAAATCAGCCCCAAAAGAAAGGAAGTCCTTTGGAACATATTATCTTGTTAAGGGGAGTTACTCCTAATGGAAAAAATGCTATCCCTAAAATGTCTTATCTAGTAGATATCTTAACAGAAGCCGGTTTTCAACAAGTTCGAACCTATATTCAAAGTGGGAATATCATTCTAGAAAGTGACTTAGATTTAGAAAAAATACGAGAACGTGTTCATACTCTAATAAATGAAAATATTGGTGCTGACTTAAAAATGGTAATCAAGAACAAAAGTGATTTTAAAAAAATTGTCCAAGAAAACCCTTTTGGAGAACACTATCTTTATGACCGTATACACGTGATTTTTTATCAAGAATCTATTCAAAGCCTCCCTTTAGACAAATTGAAAATTGATTACGGTGAAGAAGAAATTTGTATCGGTAACCATTGTCTTTACCTCTATCTCCCTAGAACTGCAAAACGAAAAAAGCTCAGTACCAACTATCTTGAAAAGCTTTTTAATGTAGATTTGACCATGCGAAAACTAAATGTAGTAGAAAAATTATTAAGCAAGTAGTGCTTGAATTTAGTAAAAATCGGAAGAATACTCCTCCGATTTTATTTTGTCTGAGTTTGGACATAATGAGCAATCACATCTGATGTGTACTGGGCTGTTCCAGGTCCAAATTTGTCAATGTTTTCCTTAAACTCTGGGTTATAAACGTAGCCTTTACCGATATAACCGAATACTTCAATAGTACAATCAAATCCATAAGTACGGATGGCTTGCAAGAGTTTAGCGGCTTCTTCTTGATTTTCGGTTGCTGTTACAGGTAGACCAGCTTGAAGATTTTGTGCCAAAGCTTGAAAAACTTGGTTGAAGGCAGCTGTAGCCTCGTCTTCGTGACCTTTTTGGCGTTCCAGCGCTTGGTCCATGACTTCTTGTCCATATTTCTCTACCGCCTCTTGGTGGTATTTTTGATGGTCTTTGTAGTTAAATCCAGCAAATTTCTCTTGAATGCTCATTTCTCTTTCTCCTTTTTGTTCTTGAATGGTTTTTTGCAAGGTGGAAATCAAGGTATCCAGATGTTGCCTTTCTCGAGTCAAATAGTCCAACTGTCTAGTCAAGTGAGGCAATAAATCAGTCCTTTCTTCCTTTAATAGCTCTGCTATTTTTTCTAAAGAAAAGCCAAGATATTTATAATAAAGAATGACCTGAAGTCGCTCCAAATCCTCCTGACTGTATGTTCGATAGCCGTTTTCCGACTTTAAAGGAACCAAAAGCCCTATCTTATCGTAGTGGTGCAGCGTCTTGACCGAGACGCCCGAAAGCTGCGCAGCTTCTTTTATATGGTACATGATTTCCTCCTTACAATGATAGTATAACCCCTCCCCCTAGGTCAGAGTCAAGCGTTTTTGCGAAATTTTTTTACTTTATCATAACATGAAAATGGTTTTCTTGACAGACCTTAGAAAACATGATAGGATAGTCAAGTCTATTAATCAAAAGAAAGGCTCATTTTGAGTACTTATGAGGCTAGTTGCCAAGGGCAGTAGCTTTTTCTTTTGTAATACTAATTTTAGGAGTTTAACTATGTCTGAAAAATCGCAATGGGGTTCTAAACTGGGCTTTATTCTGGCATCTGCTGGTTCAGCCATCGGACTTGGTGCTGTTTGGAAGTTTCCCTATATGACTGCTGCTAACGGTGGAGGAGGCTTTTTACTGGTCTTTCTCATTTCCACTATTCTAATCGGTTTCCCCCTTTTGCTAGCTGAGTTTGCCCTCGGCCGAAGTGCTGGTGTTTCAGCTATCAAAACCTTTGGAAAACTCGGCAAGAATAGCAAGTACAACTTTATCGGTTGGATTGGTGCCTTTGCCCTTTTTATCCTTTTATCGTTTTACAGTGTTATTGGCGGCTGGATTTTAGTCTATCTAGGCATTGAGTTTGGAAAATTGTTCCAAATTGGTGGAACGGGGGATTACGCTCAGTTATTTACTTCAATCATTTCAAACCCAGCCATTGCCCTAGGCGCACAAGCTGCCTTTATCTTATTGAACATCTTTATTGTATCACGTGGTGTTCAAAAAGGGATTGAAAGAGCATCTAAGGTTATGATGCCCCTGCTCTTTATTATCTTTGTCGTCATCATCGGACGTTCTCTCAGTTTGCCAAATGCCATGGAAGGGGTTCTTTACTTCCTAAAACCAGACTTCTCTAAGCTGACAAGTGCTGGTCTCCTCTATGCTCTGGGACAATCTTTCTTTGCCCTCTCACTAGGAGTGACAGCCATGCTGACCTATGCTTCTTATTTGGATAAGAAAACCAATCTGGTCCAATCAGGAATCTCCATCGTAGCTATGAATATCTCAGTATCTATCATGGCGGGTCTAGCCATTTTCCCAGCCATGTCAGCCTTCAATATCCAATCTGAAGGGGGACCGAGCCTGCTCTTTATCGTCTTGCCTCAACTCTTTGACAAGATGCCTTTTGGAACCATTTTCTACATCCTCTTCCTCTTGCTCTTCCTCTTTGCGACAGTCACTTCTTCTGTCGTTATGCTGGAAATCAATGTGGGTAATATCACCAATCAGGACAACAGTAAGCGTGCTAAATGGAGTGCTATTTTAGGAATTTTAACCTTTGTCTTTGGAATTCCTTCAGCCCTATCTTACGGTGTCATGGCGGATGTTCACATCTTTGGGAAGACCTTCTTTGACGCTATGGACTTCTTGGTTTCCAATCTCCTCATGCCATTTGGAGCTCTCTGTCTTTCACTTTTTACAGGCTATATCTTTAAAAAGGCTCTTGCAATGGAGGAACTCCATCTTGATGAAAGAGCATGGAAACAAGGACTTTTCCAAGTCTGGCTCTTCCTTCTTCGTTTCGTCATTCCAATCATCATCATTGTGGTCTTTATCGCCCAATTTATGTAAATACAAAAAAGGACTTGAGTAATGAACTCAGGTCCTTTCTTTTTTATGGATGGCTAACAATTAATTCCAAACCTTGTCCTTCCAGAGTCCAAGCTTCAACATCGCTTGGTAGTATAAAGTGGCTACCTTTTTGGATTAGATAGTTTTTTCCATCAACAGTAAGCTGACCTTGACCAGCCAAGACACTAAACAAGCTGTAATCAGCTGTCTTTTCGAAGTCAACTTTTCCATCGATTTCCCACTTGTAGACTGCGAAGAAATCATTGGATACAAGGAGAGTAGAACGCAAATCATCTGCTTTGACAGTCACAGGACAGCTATTGGCAGGCTCTCCAATATTTAAAACATCGATAGATTTTTCAAGGTGAAGTTCACGCAAGTTGCCCTTGTCGTCCTTGCGGTCAAAGTCATAGACGCGATAGGTGGTATCACTAGATTGTTGGGTTTCAAGGATTAAGATACCTGCCCCGATAGCGTGCATGGTGCCACTTGGAACATAGAAGAAATCTCCAGCCTTAACTGGCACTTTTGTCAACAAATCATCCCAGTTCTTATCCTCTATTTGCTGACGGAGTTCTTCTTTTGACTTGGCATTGTGACCGTAAATAATCTCTGAATCTTCATCTGCTGCGATGATATACCAACATTCTGTTTTTCCAAGTTCGCCTTCATGCTCGAGTCCATAAACATCGTCTGGGTGCACTTGGACACTGAGCCAATCGTTGGCATCCAGAATCTTTGTCAAAAGTGGAAATACAGGTTCTGGACGGTTGCCAAACAATTCACGGTGTTCCCCATACAAAGTAGCAAGGTCTATTCCCTCAAAACGACCATTAGCAACTGTAGAGACACCATTTGGGTGAGCTGAGATGGCCCAGTATTCTCCGATTTTTTCACTTGGGATGTCGTAGCCAAACTCATCACGTAGCTTGGTTCCACCCCAGATTTTTTCTTGCATAACTGATTGTAAAAATAATGGTTCTGACATCTTATTCTCCTGTCTGATTTTTCTCCCCCCATTATAGCAGAAAAAGAGTCCGAATTGAACTCTTTTTCCGTTCTTATAAAGTAGGGAGAAGATTTTATAAAAATAGTGAATAAATCCCTTCTTATGCTATAACTTTTGTTGACGATCAAACTCTACTATGTCCTATTTCATACGATAAAAATCAATCACTAGACCAGCAGGACCTTTAACTAATAAGGATTCTGTTCCCCAATCCGTTTCACAAATACCGTGTAAAATCTCGACACCGATCTCTTTTAACCGTTTGTAGTTCTGATCTACATCCTCAATCTCGATGTGAAGAATGATTCCTGACTGAAAATCTTCCAAAGGAATCAAATGATTTTGGGACAACATGAGGCAGTGACTACCAATCGTGAACTGAGCAAAGCCTTGGTCAACATAATCTGCCTGTTTATCCAAAATACGCTCCAAGTCAGCACAGACTTGAGGAATACTTGAAACGATGATATCTAATTGATTTAAATTCATTTACTATCCTCCAGAAAAAGACCGGGTTACTCCGATCTTTAATCATCCCCAAATCGTAAACTTAGCTTTTTCATAATTTTCTTTTGTAAATTGATTTTATTGAATTCTAAATATTCATGTGTATATTGTTGTGAACTAAATGACACACCTATACGTAAACAAATTTGCTCTAAAACCTTCACTGACAACTTTTCATAATGATACCGGTTATTAAGTAAAGACAATATATCATCTCTAGAGGAATTAGAAGTAACAACTTTATTACCCGTCGATACAATATTAAGTAATATATATACTTGTCTTGAGGACAAATAATTATTTTTCTTATAATATCTGATAAAATGATGATACATTTTTAAAAACATCCTCATTCTGACTTCTGAATTAATCAAGCCATACGAATAACTTAGTCCAAATTTTACCACTTGATTATTGTCTCCCTTAGATGAAACTCCGTGTATAAGATTTTTTAAACGGTAGTATAAAATCCAGAATGATTCTGGTTTATCATGGTCATTTTTAAATCGTTTAAAATATCGAATCAATTTGTTTAAAAGTTTAGCTTTAAATTTCTTTTCAGAAATATCTATAACAAGATAATTTTCTGGCTTTTCTTTTCCTTTTGAGTTAATGATTCTTTTTTGATATTTAGAGAATTCATACCCTAAATAGACAAACTTAAAATGATTGGAATTGCTTTTTCGAACAATGGTTTTCTCATTATTAACTTCTAAATGATACTCTTTCAATTGTGCTTTAATAAAGTTTTTTACTTCATCTTCATCAACTGCATCATTAACAATTATCAGTATATCATCAACATAACGTACATATAACAACGGATTCCACTGTAACTGTACAATAGAGTCAAAGTCCTCTAAATATAACTCCGATAGTGAGTTGGAAAAAGAAAGCCCCAAAGGGATCCCTTTATATTCACTTGAAAATATAAAGGACTTTATTGTCTCTATACTAGAGTCACTTAAAATAGAAGATTTAACTATCTTCTTATATAAGATATGCTTATTAATTGAGGGAAAGAAATTTTTTATATCCATCTTAATTACCTTAAAATCCAAAGGTGTGAATAATAGTTCTTTCCTTTTTAAATTGATTTCCCCTTGTGATAAAAATTGTATAATAGTTCTTATTATTGCATTTCTGTTGGGTAACTTTAAACTATACTTGTTAATAATTTCTTTATTGATTTTTTGTAATTCCTTGTGGATTTCTCCATCCCTTGCCGAATAAACAATTCTACTATTACTTTTGTGTTTTAAAAGTTTCGATTTTAAATTCATACATTACCCCCATAAAAGTAGGCAGCACAGGTTTATCCTGTGCTTTACTAACAGGTAATCCTGTGCTTTACTAATTTAAAAATAGATATTCACATGAAACCGAATGCCTCGAACATACTTTATCCATGTAATAAACCAAAAATGGTTATGTCTAAGACCTTTTGTGTGTATTGGGATACAAAATATAGCGAATGATTCTATATTCAGATCAAGATATATAATTTAATATTTAATCTTACTTCCATGCCTACAAATTATATGGTACAATAAAATAAAATAATAATCAATACTTTAAGAGGTTTTAAATGAATAATTTTTTTAGGCAGATATGTTTTTTGAAAACTGAATTACTCCCTCAAGAAGTTCCCCTATTTTTTTCAAATAATCCGATTACTGAAAATATTGAAACAATTTTTCAAAAAATAGATATTATCGATTTTAAAGATATTTATACAATCCCTTTGAACTTTAAAATTCCCAAAAATAATACTTCAACAAGAACGCTTTCTTTATTACATCCACTATCACAAATAGAAGCAATGATTTATATAATGAAATTTGAGTTTCTAATCTTAAATCATCTTAAAAGATCTAATTTTAATATTAGAAAAGCCATAAAACTAAACAAATTAACTTTTAATGGAAGTAAAAGTATACATGAGAAGCGATCTAAACTTGAACAAGATTATAGTATAAAAAAATCAGACTCTACTATTACAACCGAAGAACTTGATAAAAATATTAAAAAATATTTCGCATATTCTAAACACCATAAACTAATCGAAATTTTAAAAAATCCTCTTTTTATACGTTCTAGAAATAAGTATAGATATTTTTTAAAACTGGATATTCAGAATTTCTTTAAGAGTATTTACACTCATTCAATAGTCTGGGCAATCGTTGGTGGAAAAGATATAGGAAAAACTCTAAGTAGACGTATATACTCTAATACTTTCGCTTCAAAAACAGATAAACTTCTACAAAAAAGCAATAATAATGAAACAAATGGTATTTTATTAGGTCCCGAATTAAATAGGATTATTTCTGATTTACTTTTAACAACTATTGATGTCGACATACAGAATAAATTAAACCACTTAAAATATAAAACAGATTATGATATCTACAGATTCGTTGACGATTATTTTATATTTGCAACCTCAAAAGAAACAGTTGAAAATATAGAAAAAACTATTAAAACATCTTTAGAAAACTATAACCTCACTTTAAATGATTCCAAAACAGAAATACACGAAACCCCTTATTATATTGGAGACCCTGCAATAAATGATACTAAAATTAGTATCGATATTTTAAACTTACACAGAAAGAATTTAGCTAATGAATTAAATTTCCCTACCAAAGATATTGAAAAAGGGGAGGAATTTAAATACATTGTCGGAAAACACCCTAACTGGCTAAACTTTTACAACGATATCTCTCGTATAACAACACTAAATAAGCAAGCAACTAGAAAAATTGTATTATATGTACTGAAAACTATAAAAATTTATATTGACCCAAATTCTCTGAAAAAAGCAAATCCCTATTCATATATTAAAAATTTGTATACTGCGCTGGAAGTTATCACATCCGTGTATTCAACTTATCTTGATTTTGATACTACCCATGCATTTATTAGAATATTACTCAGATTAAAAAATGGTCTACACGATCTAAAAGAGGATGAAAGTATGAATCAAGAGGAAATACTTAATATTGAGAATAAAATCTTCGAACATATTTATAGAGTTCTGAAACAAAACAAGCATAATATAAATAATTTAACAGATCTAATATTATTTTTAGAAACTTTTAATAAGAAACTTTCTCCTCAAATTTTGTGTGAAATCCTTGAACTTCATTCTAAAGACTATTTTACTTTGTGTAGTATAGCTCACTACATTCAAGATCAAAATACAAAAAATAATTTTTTAAATCCTAGATATAAAATTGTACTAAAAAAGCTCTCCTCCAAACTTGATAGTATAATTTCCACCCCTCCCAAGTCTATGAATGGAAACTCTCCACTATTTGATGCGAACTACTTTTATTTCTTAAATGATTTTTCACATTATAAACCTATTAAAAAAATGATATTGACCTATACAAAAAAATAAAAGATCAACTAAGTGTAGAAATTGAGAATACTGGTAATCTAAAACCATTGTTTCGTAATATCACCAAGTCATCTTATTTCAACTGGAACCTTAATAAATATGATTTCGAACTACTAGTTATTAACAAACTACTCCAACAACGTGAGAATATCTCATCTACATATTAAAAAATTAGCCTGAAAATTTCAGGCTAATTTTTAGATGATTTATTTAATTGCGCGTGATTGCAATCCTTCTTCTTCCAAGAAGAGACGGAATGGTACGAGTTCTTCTGCTTCGTATTTTTCCTTGAATGCTTTGATTGCTTCTTCTGAGTGAAGTTTTGGATCCAATTCAAGTACTTCTACTGGAAGTGGACGGTGTGGAGTGATGCGAGCATCGATCACAACAGTTTTACCTTCTTTGTTCAATTTAACAGCTTCTGCAACAACTGCATCGATATCTTCGATACGGTTTACTGTAAATCCAACAGCTCCTTGTGCTTCAGCGATTTTCGCATAGTCAGCGTTTGTGAAGTCACAACCAAACAAGTGTTTGTTTGTGTCTTCGTATTTGTCCTTGATAAAGCCATATTTATCATTTGAGAAGACTACGTTGATAACTGGAAGGTCGTATTGAACGTTTGTGATAACGTCTGGGTAGCACATGTTAAATGCTCCATCACCCATGATATTCCATACTTGACGATCTGGATTGTCTTTCTTAGCAGCGATACCACCAGGAAGGGCAATACCCATTGTCGCAAAGAGTGGAGATGTACGCCACATGTTCTTAGGTGTCATGTGAAGGTGACGAGTAGATGTTTGAGTAGTGTCACCTACGTCGATTGAGTAGATAGCGTCTTGATCAGCATGTTTGTTGATTGCATTGTAAACTTGATACAATTGCAATTCACCCTCAGTTTTACCTTCGAGTTTGTTCATGTAATCACGCCAGTTTTGGTTATTCTTAACGTTTGCACGCCACCATGGAGTAGACTCAACTGGGTTTACTTTGTCAAGGATTGCTTTAGCTGCTTGACCTGCATCACCAAGGATTGAAGCATCTAGGGCATGACGTTTACCAAGTTTGTAAGGGTCGATATCCACTTGGATGAATTTTTCAGTGTTCTTGAAGGCTTCGTATACTTCTGCAAATGGGAAGTTTGAACCAAGGAAGAGAACTGTGTCTGCTTCAAAGACAACTTCGTTGGCTGGTTTCCAACCAACACGGTAAGCAGAACCTGTCAAACCTTCATAGTTCCATTCGAAAGCTTCAAAGTTTTTACCAGTTGTGATGATTGGTGCTTTGATTTTACGTGACAATTCAGTAATCACTTCACCAGCTTTCACACCACCGTAACCAGCGTAAATAACTGGACGTTCAGCATTGTTCAAGATGTCAACAGCTTTGTTGATTTCAACTTCGTTCAAAGCAGGAGCGATGAATGAACGCTCGTATGAACCTGAACCGTAATATGAGTTTTCATCGATTTCTTGGAAACCGAAGTTAACTGGGATTTCAACAACAGCTGGACCTTTTTTAGAAACTGCAGCACGGCAAGCTTCGTCAATAACTTTTGGTAATTGCTCAGCATAAGCTACACGTTTGTTGTAGACAGCGATACCGTTGTACATTGGGTTTTGGTTCAATTCTTGGAAAGCATCCATGTTCAATTCGTTAACTGGACGTGATCCAAGGATTGCTAGGAATGGAGTGTTATCCATAGCTGCATCGTAAACACCGTTAATCAAGTGAGTCGCACCTGGACCACCTGAACCAACTGCAACCCCGATTGAGCCACCGAATTTAGCTTGCATAACCGCTGCAAGAGCACCTGTTTCTTCGTGGCGAACTTGCAAGAAGCGGATGTCTTTGTCTTCAGCCAAAGCGTCCATCAATGAGCTGAGTGTTCCTGATGGGATACCGTAGATTGTGTCTACGCCCCATGTTTTCAATACGTTAAGCATTGCTGCAGATGCAGTAATTTTCCCTTGAGTCATAATGATAACTCTCCTTCAAATATTTTTAAATCTACTAAAAAAGGTTTCATATAGTTTTTGAAAACGTTTCAGTAAATTTTTACAATACTAATTTATCACATTTATTTTTAGTTTACTAAGAATCTGCTCAGAAGTTTTTATTCTCTATTACAGTACAGTTTGAAAACGTTTTTAGCTTCTGTTTTATAATACTCAATGAAAATCACAGAGCAAACTAGGAAGCTCGCCGCAGGTTGCTCAAAACACAGCTTTAAGATTACAGATAAAGCTGACATGGTTTGAAGAGATTTTCGAAGAGTATAAAAAGCGAGCAAGCCCGCTTTTAATCTATTTTACTAAAGTTTAGTAAGAGTGAACTAGTCAGAACAGATACAGAACTAAAGGCCATGGCTAGACCAGCTAGTTCTGGATTGAGGACTAGTCCAACACCAGAAAAGACTCCTGCTGCAATCGGAATTCCGGCGACATTGTAGATAAAGGCCCAGAAAAGATTGAGCAGAATACGATGAAAGGTTTTCTTACTCATGTCAAAGGCACGAACCACTCCTAGGAGGTTATTAGTTGTCAACACCAAATCTGCTGACTCGATGGCAATATCTGTTCCAGCTCCCATAGCAATCCCCACATCTGCTACACTGAGGGCAGGAGCGTCATTGATACCATCCCCAACAAAGGCTACTTTTCCAGTCGCTTGTAGTTTATGGATTTCATGGGCTTTTTCTTCTGGTAAGACACCTGCAATGACCTCTTCGATTCCGATCTGATCGGCAATAGCACGCGCCACACCTGCATTGTCTCCTGTCAGCATGACTGTTTTAAGACCTCGTTTTTTCAACTGACTGATGGCAAGCTTAGCATTTTCCTTAGGAATATCTTGCAGAGCAAGCAAGCCTTTGATTTCATTGTCCACAGCCAAGAACACAACTGTCTTAGCTTCTTTTTCCAGTTCTTCTAGTTTTTCTTGATAAGTGCTAGAAATGTTCATACCATCCAGCATTTTAGCATTTCCAAGCAGAACTTGTTTTCCATTGATTTGCCCTGAGACACCTTTTCCGTGCAAGGCTTGGAAATTTTCAACAGTGTGAAGCTCAAGTCCAGTTTCAGTCGCTCGCTTAACAATAGCCTCAGCCAGTGGGTGTTGAGAAGCTTCTTCCAAGGAAGCTGCCAATCCAAGCACTTCTACTTCGTCGCCGATGATATCTGTGACCACAGGTTTCCCTTCCGTCAAAGTTCCTGTCTTATCAAAAACAATAGTTTGGACTTTCTGGATTTCCTGTAGAACCGTTCCATTTTTGAGGAGAACTCCCATCTTGGCACTGCGACCTGTCCCCACCATAAGGGCTGTCGGTGTTGCAAGTCCCAATGCACAAGGGCAGGCAATAATCAGAACTGCTACTCCATAGAGAAGCGAAGACACAAAGCTCGCTCCAAGCACAACTACACTATCCCTGAGCAAGACGAACCAAACCCAAAAGGTCACAATCCCTAAAATGACAACTGCTGGGACAAAAATCCCTGAAATCTTATCCGTCAAGTCCTGAATCGGCGCACGACTTGTCTGAGCTTTCTTCACAAAATCCACAATCTGAGCCAAAACAGTCTCTGAACCAACTTTTTCTGCTCTAAAAACAAGTGTTCCACTATTATTGATGGTTGAACCAATGACGGTATCTCCAACTGTCTTGTCCACAGGCAGACTCTCACCTGTCACCATAGACTCATCAATACTAGAGATACCTTCTACTACGACACCATCAACCGCAATCTTTTCACCGGGACGCACTCGAATCAGGTCGCCTACCTTAACTTGGTCCAAGGGAACTTGAACATAGTTATCCTCACGCAAGACTTCTGCAGTTTTAGCCTGCAAGTCAAGTAATTTCTCCACAGCTTGGGAAGTATTTTTCCGCATTTTCTCCTCAAAAACGGCTCCCATAAGAACGAAGAAGAAGATAAAGGCAGCACTTTCAAAGTAAACGGGGAGGCCAGCGAAGAGGGCAACTAAGCTATAGAAATAGGCCACTAGGGTTCCCAGAGCAACCAAGGTATCCATGTTGGCATTGTGCTTTTTAAAACTAGCCCAAGCACTTTGGATATAAGGACCACCTGCTACTAGCATAATCGGTGTTGTGGCTAAAAAGGTGCCCCAACGCATGACTTGGTGACTAATTCCTCCTGTCGACATCCCAATCATGAGAATCACAAGAGGCACAGTAAAGATACTAGTAATCCAAAAACGCTGTAAAAGTGATAGAGATTTTCGAGTCTTCTCAACTACGGTATAACTCCCCTTTTGCATCTTCATGCCACAAGAAAATTCATGTTGACCTAATTCTTGAGGTGTAAAACGAATGACTTTCTCCTCATCTACGCCGATTGGTTCCAAGATGCCTTCTTCTTCAAACAGAATTTCCTTGTAACAGTTTGAAGGAGTAGCACGATGAAAGGTGATCTCAGCAGGAACTCCTTTTTGCAGTTGAATGTGGGCTGGATGGTAGCCTTTGTCTGCCGTGATACGGATTTTTTGAACACCATTTTCAAGATTTGCTTTTATAATTTCAGTCATATCATTCTCCTATTCTACAATCATCTTACCGTGCATCATATTCATGCCACAAGAGAAAGCATACTCTCCAGCCTGCTCAGGCGTGATTTCCACTACATACTCTTTCCCCATAGGCAGGTCCGCATGTACACCAAAATCTGGAAAAACAATTTGGTCCAGACAGGGTGAAGGGTCTTTACGGTCAAAGACAATGCGGGCTGGCACTGATTTCTTGAGGATAAGCAACTCAGGCGTATAGCCCCCCATGACCTCCACTCGAATCTCTTGGTAGCCGTTTTTTTGCTGGGCCTTTTGTCCAGATTTTTCAGGCTTTTTGAAAAACCAAAACAAGATAAACGCGATAAGGGCAATACAAACAATGGTTACAATACTATTTAACATGACGTCTCCTTTACATACAATTACATTTTACTTCTGTCACAGCGCTTGATTTCTTCTCAGAAATCACAGCTTCCAAGTCTTCCAAGTCAGTCTGAGTAAAATCACATTCAGCAATCAAATCAGCTAACAAGTTCTTAATCCTACGAGAACAAACCTTGTCCTTGATATCTTGGACAAGTAAATCCCGACTTTGATCCAAAGTTAAAAGGGCTGAATAGACAAAAGACTTGCCTTCTTTTTTCCGAGTCAGACACTCTTTCTCAACCAGACGAGCCAAAAGAGTTTGAATGGTCGACTTGGACCAGTCGAATCGCTCAGCCAGAACCCTAATCAAATCCGTACTAGTCTGCTCTCCTTGCATCCAAATAATCTTCATGACCTGCCATTCTGCATCTGAAATCTGCATTAGCACACCTCCAAAATCTACATTTGTCGATTACAGTTATTAGTATACTACTGTAATCTACATTTGTCAACTATAAAATTAATCTTTTCTTTGAAAAATTGAATTTTAACCATATAATACAGGATTTGTAGTCAAATCTTACTATATAAACTATAAAAATATGCTATACTAAAGAAAAAAGAAAACAACCACTAGGGGTGCGTAAAGCTGAGATTAACAACTGTTAGATCCCTTTGACTCAATCTAGGTAATGCTAGCTGATGGAAGTGGAAATGATAATGGGGACTAGCAGTCTTCTATTACCTTTCTAAAACAGACCAGCTTGTTCTTAAGAATACAAACTTCAGTTGGTTGGGAGGTTTTAGATGACTTATTTACCCGTTGCTTTGACCATTGCAGGGACTGACCCTAGTGGTGGTGCTGGCATTATGGCTGATTTAAAGTCGTTCCAAGCTAGAGATGTCTATGGAATGGCCGTTGTGACCAGTCTTGTCGCTCAAAATACCAGAGGCGTTCAATTGATCGAGCACGTTTCTCCTCAAATGTTGAAAGCCCAATTGGACAGCGTCTTTTCGGATATCAAGCCTCAGGCTGTAAAAACTGGGATGTTGGCAACTACTGAAATAATGGAAATCATCCAGCCCTATCTTAAGAAGCTGGATTGTCCCTACGTTCTTGACCCTGTTATGGTCGCAACAAGCGGAGACACCCTGATTGATAGCAGTGCCAGAACCTACCTAAAAACAAATCTGCTTCCCCTTGCAACCATCATCACACCCAATCTTCCTGAGGCAGAAGAGATTGTTGGTTTCTCGATCCATGATCCCGAAGACATGCAACGTGCCGGTCGCCTGATTTTAAAAGAATTTGGTCCTCAGTCTGTAGTCATCAAAGGTGGTCATCTGGAAGGCGGTGCCAAGGATTTCCTTTTTACCAAGGATGAACAATTTGTCTGGGAAAGTCCACGAATTCAAACCTGTCATACCCATGGTACTGGATGTACCTTTGCTGCAGTGATTACTGCTGAACTAGCCAAGGGGAAAACCCTCTATCAAGCAGTCGATAAAGCCAAGGCCTTTATCACGAAAGCCATCCAAGACGCCCCTCAACTCGGTCATGGTTCTGGCCCAGTTAACCATACAAGCTTTAAAGATTAAAAAACTCTCTAGTTCCTACTTTAAGGGAATTAGAGAGTTTTTATACTCTTCGAAAATCTCTTCAAACGACGTCAGCTTTATCTGCAACCTCAAAGCTGTGCTTTGAGCAACCTGCGACTAGCTTCCTAGTTTGCTCTTTGATTTTCATTGAGTATTAATTAGAAAATAATGTCATCCAACTTTGTTAAGAAGGCTTGCGTTTTTGCCTCTATATCTTCTGCCTGCATCAAATCACGCACTACAGCTACACCAGCTATACCCGTGCCGATAAGTTGGTCAATATTCTCTGATGTCAAGCCGCCAATAGCAACTACTGGAATGGCGACCCTTTGGCAAATTGTCTTCAAGGTTGAAATCAGGGTGATAGGCGCATTTTCCTTGGTCGTAGTCGGGAAAATGGCTCCTGTCCCCAAGTAATTCGCCCCTCCTTCTTCTGCCTCGAGGGCTCTTTTTACAGTTTTAGCTGTGACACCAAGTATTTTGTCAGGGCCCAAGACTTGTCGAGCAACCGAAACTGGTAGTTCATCGTCTCCGATATGGAGACCAGCAGCATCAACTGCGAGACAGACATCCAAGCAATCATCGATTATCAAGGGTACCTGATAGGAATCTGTTATTTCCTTGACTTGTTTTGCCAGTTGATAATATTGATTGGTTGTAAGATTTTTTTCTCGCAATTGGACTATAGTAACCCCTGAACGGCAAGCCGTCTCAACCTTTTCAAGAAAGCTTTCCAAGGAATCTTGGTAGCGATTGGTTACTAGATACAGTCTAAGCGCCTCTCTATTCATAAACATCTCCTTTGATGGCATCTAGCCAATTTTCATCTCTTTTGAGGAGCGAAAGCTGATTGAGTACTTGGTATCGAAAATCTTCCAATCCCATCCCTTGAACAACTATTCTCTCAGCAGAGATATTGAGATAAGAGACTGCTAAGCAGGAAGCTTCAAATCCAGTCTTTCCTTGGCTGAGAAAAACAGCTGTTAAAGCTCCAACCAAGTCTCCTGTCCCTGTTATCCAGTCTAATTCTGCACAGCCATTTCCCAGTACAGCGACCTGATTCTCTGAAACGATGAGATCCTTGGGGCCAGTAACTAAGAATGACATACCAGGATAAAGCTGACACCAGTCTTTCAAGACTTGAAGTAAATCCTCAGTTTCTTGATCTTTAGCACTCGCATCTACCCCAACGCCGTGGTGCTTTAAGCCAACAAGACTTCGAATTTCCGACATGTTTCCTTTAAGGACCGTAGGGCTGTAGTCTAAAAGGTCTTTAATTAAGCTCTTACGAATGGATGAAGCCGTTACGCCAACCGCATCTACTACCATTGGGAGAGAAACTTGAGCTGCATAAGAAGCTGCCATACGGATTGCTTTTTCCTTCTCAGCAGACAAATGCCCCAAATTGATGAAGAGGGCCTGGCTTTGCTTAGTAAAATCAAGAACCTCACGGGAATCATCTGCCATAACTGGTTTACATCCCAGAGCCAAAATCCCATTTGCTAGCATCTCACAAGAAATTTCATTGGTAATACAGTGAATGAGGGAAGTCGTTGCCAGAGGAAAAGGATTTGTAAATGCCTGCATCAGTCTATCCTTTCATCAAAGAAATATCCCTGTACTTTTTTAAAGAATTCCTGCTTGATTAAAAATCGAAAGGCAATAAAGGAAATCGCTGTACCAATCAAGGTTGCTCCGAAAAATCGAGGAGTGTAGATAAACCAGCTAAGCTTAGCGGCCGATCCTGTAAAGAGTACCATAACAGGATAGGAAACAATAGAACCAATAATACCTGTTCCCAAAATTTCTCCCAAGGCAGAAAAGTAAAATTTTCGACCATACTTATAAAAGAGACCTGCTAGAAGGGCTCCAAAAGTCGCTCCTGTAAGAGCTAAAGGCGGAATCCCTTGAGTCGTCATACGGATAAAGGCTGTCACTGTAGCCATAGCCAAGGCATAAACAGGTCCCATCATGATTCCTGCTAGAATATTGACTACACTGGACATCGGTGCCATTCCCTCAATCCGAAAGATAGGCGTAAGGACAACATCAAGGGCAATCATCATGGATAAAATGGTTAATTTGTGAACTTGTAATTGGTGCTTTCTCATGTTTCTATTCTTCTCCTGTTTCTAAAGACTGTAAATCGCTCTTCCATGTCTGGTGTTGGTAGGCCATTTCCCAAAACTTAGCTTCCATATGAACACTGATGTGGAAGGCATTTAGCATTTTTTTCTTGTCTGTCTCGTCACTTTCTCGATAGAGTTGATTGACCAGCGCTCCCTCCTCTCTGATCTGCTGCTCTAACTCATCCGTAATATAAGTTTCAATCCATTGTTGGTAGAGAGGATTTGGTGATGGTTTAAGATTAAGTGATTTGCCTATATCATGATATAGCCAAGGACAAGGCAGCAAGCTCGCAAAAGCAATACCCAAGTTTGGCTCTGCAAATTGCCGATAAATGTGAGAGATATAATGATAGCAGGTTGGAGCGATTGGATGCTCATCCATTTCCTGATCGCTGATTTCCAATTCCTTGAAAAATTGTTGGCGGATAAATAACTCACCTTCCACTAGACTCTGAGCATTTTGTTTCAAGAGTCTTTTCATCTCTTGGTTTGAAGTCTTATCAGCCAAGAGGTGATAGGCTTCTGAGAAGGCCTTCAAATAGTAGGCATCCTGAATCAAGTAATAGCGAAAGATGGACGGGTCTAAATTCCCCTCTTGTAACTGTAAAATAAAGGGATGATGAAAGGAAGCCTGCCAAGCTTCCTTGGATAATTCCATCGCAATATCTGTAAATTCCATAATAACTCCTTTATAAAAATAGACTGGTTTGAAGCAATAAAAAGAACAGCAGGTAGATGAATTTTGTTTTTTTAGCAATATAAAAAGTCCGATAGCTATTCTCCACCTGTGCATGTTCGTCATATCCATGCGCTGACAGGGCTCTCAGATAAAGATGACGCCACCTAAAGACCGTCATCAGAACCTTACTGTAAATCAAGGGCGACCAAAAATGTAGTTCTTGACCACGTAATAGGCAAGCTTCCTTGAGAGATTTGATTTCTTGCTGAATAAGGGGGAAGGAATTGAATACCACAATCAAGGCATAGGCCCAAGAGCGTGATAACCCCTTTTGAGCCAAGTACAAGAGAAGCTCTTTTAGGGAAATAGAGGAAACAAAAACAAGACCAATACAAACGGTCACAAAGGCCCTCGTTCCAAGCATGACTGCTTGCGAAGCATCTCCATGTAACTGAACTGCCCAGTAGTTGGCAAAGGATGGCAAAATGGCAAGCAGAATCATCCAAGCCAATACTTTAAATCGACGGTAATAGAGCATAAAGAGAATACAAAATGCGACTACCGAAAGATTTAGAGCAATCGAAGGAATGAAAGATGTTTCCAGAGATAAAATTAGCAAGAAGAGACTGATAATCGGTGTCTGGGTTGCTACTTTGACCATACTATCCCACCTCCCCTTGGATATTGCTACTCTGAGATGTGAGTGGTTTGGTAATTGTCACTTCTTTCACATGACTGAGATCCTGACTAGTCATCTCAATCCAATAATCAACCACAGAGATCAAGGGGTCCAAACGATGGCTAATGATCAGAAAACTTCTTCCTTGATTTCTCTCCTCCACAATCCACTTGCAAAAATAGTGGCAAGCTCTATCATCCAAACCAGCAAAAGGTTCATCTAGTAAAATCACAGAAGCCTTGCTGGTCAAGATGGTCAAGAGCTGAAGAATCTTTTGCTGGCCACCACTTAATTGATAGGGACTCTTATCGAGTGCCTGCTCCAGATCAAAATATCGTAAAGCTTGGAAAATTTGTTGATTTCTTTCAGAATCAGGTCCATCTAATTGAAGCTCTTCTCGCAGACTGACTCTGATAAACTGCTTCTCAGCTTCCTGAACAACACCCGTCAGGTCACGATACAAACTCTTTTTCTTTTTCAGGACTGTCCCCTTCCAGGTAATGCGCCCCTTATACTTTTGAAATTGAAGAATAGACCGAAAAAGGGTTGATTTCCCTACACCATTGTCACCCAAAATACAGGAAATTCCTTGGTAGAGTGTAAAATTCGCAATCGAAAAGAGGGGGTGCTTATCCAGTTCACAAGTGATTCGGTCCATATAAAATAGTTCTGGGCTAGAAGCAACCTCCTTTGAAGCAACCTGTGTCATCTCAGATGAAGGGATTTGAAACACTTCCCTTAGTTGTCCATCTCTTAGCTCCACCATATGGTCGATATAGGCTTCATAGTCCGTTAAATCATGGTCGCACAAAATAACTGTCTTCCCATTAGAAGCCAACTCTTTTAGAATCTCCAATATCTCTATCCTACTCTTGCGGTCAATGGAAGCGAAGGGCTCATCCAAGAGATAGACCCTAGGATTCATAGCAAAGAGAACAGCCAAGGCAGCCTTTTGCTTTTCTCCACCTGATAAGTGATGGATGGGACGGTGCAATATTGCCTTGCAGCGACATTGCTGGACCACCTCTGCTATTTTAGAATCAATTTCCTGAACGGGATGCCCAATATTTTCCAAGGTAAAAATCAGCTCCTCAAACAAGTTCTCCATAGTAAATTGATGATTGGGATTTTGAAAGAGAATACCAACCGTCTGGACACGTTCGATGATAGAAAGCTGACTGACCTCGCTCCCATTTATCAGGACTTGACCCCTATAGGGAAGAGAACTGACTTGGGCAATCATTTGAAAGAGACTGGATTTTCCTGAACCACTGCTCCCAACTAACAAGGTAAAGGCTTGCGCATGAAAAGTAAAATCAAGCGGCTCAGAGAAGATTGGGGACTGAATCGCTCGTAGTTCCAGCCCCATCTATGCCTTGCCCCCAGCTGCAAACTGATGATAAAGTTTGACAATGGCACGAACCAAGATAGTACAGAAGAAAAAGACGGAAATAAAACGTACTACAAGCAAGGAAAGAACAAAAGGAAGGGAGAAGGCGTAGTAACCTAACTTAATGTATTCATAGACAAAGCTAACAAGCGTAATTCCAATACTATTGGCAGTTAGAGAGAGCCAACTTTCATAGCGATTCTTGGTTACGATAAAACCAAGTTCACTTCCCAAACCTTGAAC
Organism: Streptococcus mitis; assembly: GCF_000722755.1. Classification (GTDB taxonomy): domain Bacteria; phylum Bacillota; class Bacilli; order Lactobacillales; family Streptococcaceae; genus Streptococcus; species Streptococcus mitis_CM. Next base: position 45,037 of record NZ_JPFY01000012.1, read on the forward strand.
CAAGCCAGACAAAAGGGCACCTAGACCGAATTGGCTACCATAAAGGACTTCAGCAAGGGCAGCTAGCACTTCTCCAATCGTTGCACTTCCCACTCTTGGAACAAAAATGGCAGCAATAGGCGCAGCCATACACCAGAGACCAAAGAGGATTTCATTGGCAAAGGCCTGTAAACCAAGAGGGGCTAAAATCAGAGTGAGGATATCAAACAGATAACCTGAACCCACAAAAACGCCACCAAAAAAGATAGACAAGAAAGCAAGTAAGATAACATCTTTTAACTGCCATTTTTTCAACATAAAAAACTCCTTTTTTAAAGAAAAGTGGGGAATTCAATGTGAGCTACCTAAATGCTTTGTATCATCTTCATCCAGTTTCGTAAAAGAAAAAACTCTAATTACAGATAGGAATTAGAGTTCAGCTTACAAGATTAGATGGTTAGTTTCTATAAATACAAAACCACTTCACATTTCCCTTCGCCAGTCTTAACTGTATCAGGTTCAATGGGTATCATCTCAGCCTAAAGCACCCCAAATGTCTTTATTATTTAATTATATAAATATTATAACAAACGATTTTTTCCAGTTCAAGAAATTGAACTGGAAATACAGCCTTGCACTCACAAATACAGCATATCTTTCTTTTGCAAAAAACAAATGTCTTGTTTGATAGATTAGCCATTTGAGCTGAATCTGGACATAGCTTTTTAGAGAAAAGAAAATCCTACTCCATCAGAATACAAGAAAAAATTGATAGCTATTGTTCACTCATTTCCCGAACAGTTTTTTCTATATTAGCCGAATATGAGATTGCTGAAATGATTGAAACACCATCCATATTGGTCTTCATAATGTCTTTAATATGTTGCGTCTGTATCCCACCAATTGCAACTAAGGGCATTTGTGGCAATAGTTTTCTCATCAATTTAAGACCTTCATAACCTATAGCACCACCAGCATCATCCTTTGACTGGGTATCAAATACAGGACCAACACCAACATAATCTACATATTCAACTTTTGATTGTTGAAATTCTTCCTCGTTTTTTATAGAAAGACCAATTATTTTATCTGGCATCAATTTTCTAATTTCATCAACTCCAAGATCATCCTGTCCTACATGTACTCCGTCAGCATCTATCTCTAATGCTAACTCAATATCATCATTAACGATAAACGGCACATTGTATTTTTTACAAAGATCCTGTAGTTTTATTGCTAATTCGACTTTTTCTTTACCTTCCAGGGCTCCCTCACCTTTTTCACGGAATTGAAATAAGGTTATACCACCTTTTAAGGCTTCCTCAACGACTCTATATAGATCTTTTCCCTGGCAAGTAGTCGTTCCACAAATAAAATATAGCTTTAGTAATTCTTTTTGAAACATCTTACTTCACTCTTTTGAATTTCTTTACATCTTCATCTGTAATCTCATATAAGGCATTTATAAATTCCACTTTGAATGTTCCAGGAAGATGTCCATTTGGACGTTTTTCTGCCATTTCTCCAGCGATATTGTAAACCAACATTGCTGTTTCTAATGATTTCAATTCTTGACCTTTTTCAAGTCCGATAAAGCTTGCTACCACTGCCCCTAATAAGCATCCTGTCCCAATAACTTTTGGCATCATGGCACTACCATTATGAATCGTTACCACTTCTCCATTTACCGCAATGGCATCCACTTCACCTGTTACTATTATAGGGATATTGAACTTTTCATTTGCTGCTAGAGCAATTTCGTCAATATTATCTACGCCTGCACTATCTACTCCTTTAGATGCCACATTTATCCCTACTAAAGAGGCAATCTCACCAGCATTTCCCCTAATCGCTGCGAGTTTGTAATTATTTATTAAATCTTCGGATACTTTTTTTCTATAAGATCCTGCTCCACAAGCTACAGGATCTAAAACTGCTGGGACATTATATTTCTCTGCAATTTTCAGAGCAGCTTGGTATAATTTCCAATTTTCATCTGTCAATGTTCCTATGTTTATTAATAAACCACCAGCATACTTTAACAAATCCTCTAAATCTGCTGGAAACTCACTCATGGCTGGTGATGCACCCAGTGCTACTAATCCATTTGCTGTGAAATTTTTTACTACATCATTGGTGATGCAAATGACCAAAGGTGCTTTTTCTTTTAATAATTTTAAATTTGTCATATTGAAATTCTTCCTTCTCACTTTATACGATATACTGATTTCGATTTATCTCTATCTTTCGTTAAGAAATTTTTTTCATTTACCATTTACATTGAATGATTTACCTCATCAAATTTGTAAATATCCTAAACCCTCTCTAGGCGTCATAGCCAATATCAAAAAAGGCTAATTCTAAAGCAACCGATTGATTCCAGCGTTGCTGAAGTTCTGTCAAATCTTCTCGACCTTTTCCGACACGATTGAGTTCGTCAACCAGAAATTGAACCCACTCTGCAAAGAAAGGACCTCTGTGGAGATTAATCCATTCCGAATGAATGTAGGCTTCAGGTAGAGCCAAATCTTTAGAACCCCAGTCTAAATAGAGACCTTCTGCAATGACCAGCATGACCAAAAGATGGGCATAGTTTGATGAATCCACTGCCGAATACATAAGATCCTGAAAGGCTTTTGTTACAGGATGCAAGGTCACTTCCAGATAATCATTCTCAGATACTTTTAACTCTTTGAAAGCCTTCTGGAAATAACCGTCTTCATCTGCTTCAAGAAAGCCTAGTTGCTTGGCAAAACGAAGCTTGGATTCAAGCTGGTCTGCGTGGGCTACGCAGGCACCCAGCATGGATAAGAAGGCATCAAAGAAGTGATAATCTTGAATTAGGTAGTCTTTTAAGACCTTATTCTCAATTGTCCCCGCAAAAAGTTCCTTAACAAAACGATGATTGATTGCATCCTGCCAATCCTTCTGACTGCTTTTTAATAATTTTCCAACAGTCAAACCTGGCTCAAATGCATAGTCTTGTGTTTCCATATTTACTTTTCCTCTCTTTACTCGTTCGTAATCAACAAAATACCAAGAAAATCCTAGTTTTACTTGACCTTTTTAAAGAAAATCAAGGGCGTTCAAGAAGAGCTATCTAAATGCTTTGTATCACATTCATCCAGCTTATATAAACAAAAAAACTCCAATTACAATCAAGAATTAGAGTTGACTTACAAGATTCGATCGTTCATTTCGCCATACGAAAAAAACTGTTCACATTTCCCTTCGCCAGTCTTAACTGTATCAGGTTCAATGGGTATCATCTCAGCTTAAAGCACCCCAAATGTCTTTGTTATTTAATTACTGCACCAGTATAGCAAAAAATGAAAGCCCTAGCAAGATATTTGATTAGAAAATATATTTATATAGTTTTTAATGGTGATTTATTCTTCCTATAGACGAAGAAAAACCTCCACATCAAGTGGAGGCAATCTCTTTTATCAATACAATTTTAAGTCGCGTGGGTCAACTGGGAAGGTTGGGTTGTATGGGTTGTGACGGAGTTTGAAGTGTTTGACATCTTCAATAGTCTGAGTTCCAGATAATTGCATAACTGTCTTCAATTCTGCATTCAAGTGTTCAAAGACTTGACGTACACCAACACTACCACCGAGAGCCAAACCATAGATGACAGGGCGACCAATAGCTACCAAGTCTGCTCCTGAAGCCAAGGCTTTAAAGACGTGTTGACCACGACGAATACCTGAGTCAAAGACGATTGGCACACGTTTGTCAACTGCTTCTGCTACTTCTTGAAGTGAGTCAAAGGCAGCTGGTCCACCGTCGATTTGGCGGCCACCGTGGTTGGTTACCCAGATACCAGAAGCTCCCGCAGCAAGCGAACGTTCAACGTCCTCACGGCATTGTGGTCCCTTGACATAAACAGGAAGTCCTGAGTATTCAGCGATAAATTCTACATCACGTGGAGACAAGCGTTGTTTAGCTGATTTGTAAACAAAGTCCATTGATTTACCAGCACCTTCTGGTAGATATTCCTCAACAATCGGCATGCCAACTGGGAAGACAAAACCATTACGCTTGTCCACCTCACGATTGCCTCCTACAGTCGCATCTGCTGTCAAGACAATCGCTTTATAACCTTCAGCCTTCACACGATCCATGATATGGCGGTTGATACCGTCATCCTTACTAAAGTAAAATTGGAACCAGTGAGGTGTCCCTTGAAGGGCTTCTGTAATTTCTGGAAGATCGACAGTAGAGTAAGAGCTAGTTGTATAAAGAGACCCAAACTCATGCACACCACGCGCAGTCGCCACTTCACCCTGTTCGTTTGCTAATTTATGAGCTGCAACAGGCGCCATAATGATTGGTGAAGACAATTTTTCACCTGCAAATTCAATCTCTGTACTTGGATTTTCAACATCACAAAGAGTATGAGGAACGATGAGTTTGTGGTTAAAGGCACGAATATTCTCACGTAAAGTAAAGGTATCTTCCGCCCCACTAGCGATATAGCCAAATGCTGCTTTAGGAATAACTTGTTGCGCCATTGGCTCCAAATCATAGGTATTGATGAAATCTACATGACCTTCTGCATTGCTTGTTTTGTATGACATAAAATGCCCTCCTTAATAAGTAAGCGTTTACTTTGTATATTACAAAAATATCTTAACTCTTTTTTCAAAATTTTTCAAATATTTTGTTTGAAAATTTCAGAAATTCTAGGACTATGATAAAAAATCCCTATAACAGCAATAAAAAATACATATTATTCAAAGGAGATTTTAAGTGCTACAATAACTGTATTATTTCTAGATGGGAGGTTCTATTTTTGGATTGGTCCATTGTTGAACAATATCTACCACTATATCAAAAGGCATTCTTTCTGACCTTGCATATTGCAGTTTGGGGAATTTTGGGATCCTTTCTGCTCGGTCTAATCGTTAGTATCATCCGACATTATCGAATCCCTGTTTTGGCGCAAGTAGCGACAGCCTATATTGAATTGTCACGTAATACGCCCCTTTTGATTCAACTCTTCTTTCTCTACTTCGGACTTCCCCGAATAGGGATTGTCCTATCTTCAGAAGTCTGTGCCGCTTTAGGACTGGTCTTTTTAGGAGGCTCCTATATGGCAGAATCTTTCCGAAGTGGGCTGGAAGCCGTCAGTCAAACCCAGCAGGAGATTGGATTAGCAATCGGTCTGACACCTGTGCAGGTCTTTCGCTATGTGGTTCTTCCGCAAGCAACAGCGGTGGCCCTACCGTCTTTTAGTGCCAATGTCATTTTCCTCATCAAGGAAACCTCTGTTTTCTCAGCAGTAGCTTTGGCCGACCTCATGTACGTCGCCAAGGACTTGATTGGACTCTATTATGAGACAGACATTGCGCTAACTATGTTGGTAGTTGCTTACCTTATCATGTTGCTCCCCATCTCACTGGTCTTTAGCTGGATAGAAAGGAGGCTCCGCCATGCAGGATTCGGGAATCCAAGTACTCTTTCAGGGAAATAATCTCCTGAGAATCTTACAGGGATTGAGCGTTACGATTGGGATATCCATCCTGTCTGTCCTCTTATCCATGATATTCGGGACAGTCATGGGAATCATCATGACCTCCCATTCTAGAATCATACGATTTTTAACACGATTGTATCTGGAATTCATCCGTATCATGCCCCAACTGGTGCTACTCTTCATCGTTTACTTTGGCTTGGCTCGAAACTTTAATATCAATATCTCAGGTGAGACTTCTGCTATTATCGTTTTCACCCTCTGGGGAACAGCTGAGATGGGGGACTTGGTCCGTGGAGCTATCACTTCCCTTCCTAAGCATCAGTTTGAAAGTGGACAGGCACTCGGCTTAACCAATGTTCAACTTTACTACCACATCATTATCCCACAAGTCTTTAGAAGATTACTGCCACAAGCCATCAATCTTGTTACTCGGATGATTAAAACCACTTCCTTGGTTGTTTTGATAGGGGTTGTTGAGGTTACAAAGGTTGGACAACAAATCATCGATAGTAATCGCCTGACCATCCCAACTGCTTCCTTTTGGATTTATGGAACCATTCTAGTCTTATATTTCGCAGTCTGCTTTCCTATTTCCAAACTATCCACTCACTTAGAAAAACATTGGAGGAACTAAATGTCTGAAACTATTTTAGAAATCAAGGAACTAAAAAAATCCTTCGGAGACAATCCCATCCTCCAAGGACTTTCTCTAGAAATCAAAAAAGGGGAAGTTGTCGTCATCCTAGGACCATCTGGTTGTGGTAAAAGTACCCTCCTTCGTTGCCTTAATGGCTTAGAAAATATTCAAGGTGGAGATATCCTGCTGCATGGTCAGTCTATCGTTGAAAATAAAAAAGACTTTCACCTAGTTCGCCAAAAGATTGGCATGGTCTTTCAAAGCTATGAACTCTTTCCCCATCTGGATGTCCTTCAAAACCTCATCCTAGGCCCTATCAAGGCTCAGGAAAGAGACAAGAAGGAAGTAACGGAAGAAGCTCTGCAACTACTGGAACGTGTTGGTTTGCTAGACAAACAACATAGTTTTGCCCGTCAATTATCTGGTGGACAGAAACAACGGGTTGCAATTGTCCGTGCCCTCCTCATGCATCCAGAAATCATCCTTTTTGACGAAGTGACTGCTTCGCTGGATCCAGAAATGGTGCGTGAGGTTCTGGAACTCATCAATGACTTGGCCCAAGAAGGCCGTACCATGATTTTAGTAACCCATGAAATGCAGTTTGCCCAAGCAATTGCCGATCGGATTATCTTCCTCGACCAAGGGAAAATTGCTGAAGAAGGAACGGCTCAAGATTTCTTCACCAATCCGCAAACCAAACGAGCCCAGGAATTTTTAAACGTCTTTGACTTTAGCCAGTTTGGCTCATATCTATAAAGGAGATTCTTATGAAACTATTCAAACCACTCTTAACTATTTTGGCACTTGCCTTTGCCCTTATCATTGTCACAGCTTGTAGCTCAGGTGGAAATGCTGGTTCATCGTCAGGTAAAACCACTGCCAAGGCTCGCACAATCGATGAAATCAAAAAAAGCGGTGAGCTACGAATCGCCGTGTTTGGAGATAAGAAACCTTTTGGTTACGTTGACAATGACGGTTCCTACCAAGGTTACGATATTGAACTTGGGAATCAACTAGCTCAAGACCTTGGCGTGAAGGTTAAATACGTTTCAGTAGATGCTGCCAACCGTGCGGAATACTTGATTTCAAACAAGGTAGATATTACTCTTGCCAACTTTACAGTAACTGACGAACGTAAGAAACAAGTTGATTTTGCCCTTCCATATATGAAAGTTTCTCTGGGTGTCGTATCACCTAAGACTGGTCTCATTACAGACGTCAAACAACTTGAAGGTAAAACCTTGATTGTCACAAAAGGAACAACTGCTGAGACTTATTTTGAGAAAAATCACCCCGAAGTAAAACTCCAAAAATACGACCAATATAGCGATGCCTACCAAGCCCTTCTTGACGGACGTGGAGATGCCTTTTCAACTGACAATACTGAAGTCCTAGCTTGGGCGCTTGAAAATAAAGGCTTTGAAGTAGGAATTACTTCCCTCGGTGATCCAGATACCATCGCAGCAGCAGTTCAAAAAGGCAACCAAGAATTGCTAGACTTCATCAATAAAGATATTGAAAAATTAGGCAAAGAAAACTTCTTCCACAAGGCCTATGAAAAAACACTCCACCCAACCTACGGTGACGCTGCTAAAGCAGATGACCTAGTTGTTGAAGGTGGAAAAGTTGACTAATACTCTTCGAAAATCTCTTCAAACCACATCAGCTTCACCTTGGATTATATTTGATTTTCATTGAGTATAAGATCCAATAACATCACAAAAAGAAATCAGGTAATCCTAGTGACTACCTGATTTTCTATGTTTTAGGCGTTTTGCCAATTTTCTTGGTCTTCTTTAAATCGTTTTAGGAGATCTAAGCCTTCTGGTGTGATGTAACCTTCTTCTTGAGCTAGGTGAATGAGTTCACTGTAGTTAGAAAGTGTTAACAGCTTAACACCAGCATCTGCAAAGTTTTTGTCTGCTTTTGGCAATTGGTAGCTGAAAATCGCTACAACTCCAAGCACATCTGCTCCTTCTCGTTTAGCAGCTGCTACTGCTTCAAGAACAGAACCACCTGTTGAAATAAGATCTTCAACCACTACCATTTTTTGACCCTGAGCTACGCGTCCTTCGATTTGATTACCAGCACCGTGGTCTTTTGGTTTGCTACGGATATAGGCAAATGGCAGATTCATCTTGTCAGCAATGATGGCTCCGTGAGGAATCCCTGCTGTTGCAGTTCCTGCAATCACTTCTACCTCTGGAAAGGCTTCTTTGATAGCTTCCACAAAGCCATTTTCAATTAAGGTACGAGTTTCTGGATAGGCTAGTGTCACACGATTATCAGTGTAAATCGGTGACTTGATACCAGATGCCCAAGTGAAAGGCTCCTCTGGTTTGAGGTAAACTGCTTGAATTTTCAAGAGGTGGCTAGCGATATCTTTAGCAAGTGTCATGGTCTTCTCCTTTTGTTTTTCTAATCTAGTTCTTTAATTCCAGTCCTGTGTCCATTCATCCTTGATGGCATGATAAGCTGCAACAGGATTCTCAGCTTGGGTAATGGGACGTCCCACTACGATATAGTCACTACCGATTTGATAGGCATCAGCAGGTGTCATCACGCGTTTTTGGTCTCCAACTGCAGCACCTGCTGGACGAATGCCCGGTGTCAGACAGATAAAATCTAGATTGGTGGCCTGCTTGATGAGTTGCACTTCCTGAGCCGAGCAAACAACACCATCTAATCCCGCTTCAGCCGTCTTCTTGGCATAATGAATCACTGACTCCTGCAGACTGGTTTGGATATTTTGAAAATCCTTCATCTGAGCTTCTGAGGTTGATGTGAGCTGAGTGACAGCGATCAATTTTGCTTGACTTCCAAGACCTTCACGCGCAGCCTTCATCATCTCTACACCGCCAGCCGCATGAACATTTGTCATATCCACACCAAGCTGAGACAGGACCTTCATAGCTGATTTGACTGTATTGGGAATGTCATGCAGCTTGAGATCCAAAAAGACACTGTGCCCCAGGCCTTTCAAGTAAGACACAATCTCAGGCCCCGTTGCGTAATAAAGCTCCATCCCTACCTTAAGATAAAGGCTTTCTTCTGCTGGGAAAAGAGCTAAAAATTCCTTGACCGCCTCAAAACTAGGAAAATCAAGAGCAATGACTGGACGATGTTCTCGCATAGGTTTCTCCTTTTACCTTTGATAGTGAGAGAGTCTGGCCAACAGAAGCCACGAAAAAAGGAACCTGCCAACAGCAAGGTTCCACGAAAAATGGGTAGTCTCCACCCTTTCACCGTCTAACCTTAGCTGCCTCTCTGGACTGCTTTAAAGGTTTTTTACTATTCTATTATTTCTACTAACACTTGTCAAGTAAAAACATGGCCACTGAAGAACTACGAGAGAAAAGCTAAACCTAGCGGCGCGATGAACGTCGGGTCGTTTGGTTTTGATTGCCCTCTTCCTCCAGCTTTTTCCTTTCCTCTTCTAGTTTATTCTACTGTTCTTCCAGTCTTTTCTTCTCTTCCTCTTTTTGTTTCTTCTCAGCTTCCTTAGCCTCTTGTTTGGCTTTTTCCTCAGCCTCCATAATCAATTTATCCGCCACAGTGTAACTGTAAATTCCAGCTTCCATGTCAATCACACTCGGTTCTGATAATTGTGGCTTAATCTTACTGTAGTAAGGCAGTTTCTTACTCATTTCAGATAGAGGAACCAAGACCTCGTCCGAATCATTCATAGTCAATCGAATTAAATCTGATGTGACCTTGCTTGGGGCTAGTTCCACCTTTTGGATAGCCGCCTTGAGTTCTGGACTAATTTGAGCAAGTTCTGAGGTAAAGGTCTTGATTTGTTCGCTGTCATTAAAGAAAACTGATATATAAGTTTCTGGCAGACTCACCAAGCTCACCGAACTGGTCTCAAGCTGACCACTTGAAAGGATTGGATAATGACTTTCTCCAGAAACATAGTAGGCCACAATATCATATTCCTTAACCTTGATTGTAAACTTGGTTGGAAATTGATAGACAAGCTGAGCTGATTCAACCCAATAGTTAGACTTGATCTGCTCTTCATATTTTGCCTTGTCTAGCAGAAGGTTAATCGTATAATCCGAATCCTGAATGCCTGAAGCCTGTCGAATATCATCATCTGTAGTTTGCACTGTTCCCTCAACACGAATATCCTTCATGGTCGCATAAGGGCTGAGCAAGTATGCAGAGACAACCAATAAAAGCAGACTGAGAAACAAAATCGAGATAGCCCGCCAGATATGAACTCCTGGGATTTTCGGTTTGACCGGTTTTTCCTTTACAGGCTTTTTCTCTATTTTTTTATCCTGTTTATTCTGTTTCTTTGGCTCTTTGGATTTTGGTTCTTCTTTGGGTACTTCTTTTTTGACGTCTTCTGACTCTTCTACTTTTTCTTCAGTATCATCCTTGGCTGATTCTGAATCTTTTGGATCAGATTCACTCTCTTGCTCCTCGGTTGCATCTGACTTTTCAGATTTTGAAGCCATTCGAGCTTGTCTTTCCTTTTCCTTCTCCTCAGCTAGGGCCGCCTCTTCTTCAGCCTTCTTTTTTAGATATTCCTGGTTTCGTTTCTGCCATTCTGATAACTCTTTAAATTCTTCGAGGATTTCTTTGCCCTCATTTTTCTTATCTTTTGACATTTACTTTCCTTATGATAAATCTTTTTTCAACAATTGATAAAAATCTGCTAGAGATTTCAATTCCTTAGATGCCTTCATGTTAGTCTGGTAGTATTCCTTGTGACTTAGTAAGTGAGAAAGCTTCTCTTCTAAACTGTCCAAGGTCAAATCGCTTTCTTGAAGCTCTTCTGCATAGCCTTTTTTGACAAAGTAGGCTGCATTTTCAATCTGGTCTCCACGACTAGCTTCACGACCAAGTGGCACAATAACATGCAATTTTGCCATGGCCAAGAGCTCAAAAATCGTATTGGCACCACCACGTGTCACAACAATATCAGCCAATTCCATCAAGGGTTGATAGAGACTGGTCACATAGTCAACACGAAAGAGATTTTGGCTCAACTCATTCAGGCTAGAATCTCCAGTTAGATTGATAATATTGTAGCGCTCTGTCAGTTCTTTCTTATGGTCTGTCACCAATTGGTTAAAGACATGAGCACCTGCAGAACCACCGACAAACAATATAGTTGGCAATTGGGGATTAAAGTGGGTTTGAATATCCACCAATTCATCTGGTTCTGGAGTGTTTTGGTCTGAAACCTTTGTCACTGCTCCCACATGCTCGACCTTAGACAAACTTGAAGCTTGCTCAAAGGTTGAATACATCTTAGTCGCAAATTTATAGGCAATTTTATTAGCCAAGCCCATAGATAGGTCAGATTCGTGAATATAGACAGGCACTCCTGACACACGTGCTGCGATAACAGGCGGAACAGAGACAAAGCCTCCCTTTGAAAAAAGAGCCTGTGGACGAAGTCGCAACATGATAAAGAGAGATTGGACAATTCCCCAGCCAACTTTAAAGACATCCAGCATATTTTGCCAAGAGAAATAACGACGCAATTTTCCAGTCGCAATAGAATGGAAGGTGACATCTAGACCTGACTTAAGGATTTCTTGGTGTTCGATACCACGCTTGTCCCCGATATAGTGGACTTCCCAGCCATCTTCGATGAACTTGGGCATTAACAAAAGATTGAGGGTAACGTGTCCAACCGTCCCCCCACCTGTAAAGACAATTTTTTTCATATTATTCCTTTAACTCCGCTACTGTGTCGATAAAGAGGTCGCCACGTACTTCAAAGTTAGCATACATATCCCAGCTAGCATTGGCAGGACTGAGAAGAACCACATCTCCTTGAGTCGCAAGCTCATAGGCCTTGCGGGTCGCATCTGCAATATCAGTCGCATCCACATAAGCCACACCAGCCTTGTCTGCTGCCCGTTTGACACGTTCTGCAGACTGACCCAGGATAACCATTTTCTTGAGTCCAGTAATATCTGGCACCAATTCGTCAAACTCATTACCACGGTCCAAACCACCTGCAATCAAAATGACCTTGCTGTTGTCAAATCCTGACAAGGCTTTTTGAGTTGCCAAGATATTAGTTGACTTGCTATCATTATAGAATTTTACACCCTTGATTTCATCCACAAATTGGAGACGGTGTTTGACACCACCAAAGGCTGAAAGAGTTTCTTTGATGGTTTGGTTATCAACACCACGAAGCTTGGCTACAGCAATCGTCGCAAGGGCATTTTCCACATTGTGACTACCTGGAACTCCGATTTCATTCGCTGCCATGACCACTTCCCCACGGAAGTAGAGTTGACCATCTTCCATATAAGCTCCATCAACCTTTTCCTGTGTTGAGAATGGTACAACGGTAGCTTGTGTTTTAGTAGCCAAGTCTTTTGCCAAGTCTTGGTTAAAGTTCAAGACAAGGAAATCAGATGTTGTCATCTTGTTCTGGATATTCCACTTGGCTGCTACATATTCCTCAAAAGAACCATGATAATCGATATGAGTTGGCATGAGGTTGGTAATAACTGCAATCTCAGGATGGAATTCTTGAACACCCATCAGTTGGAAAGAAGAAAGTTCCATGACAAGCGTGTCCTTGTCTGACGCAGTTTGTGCCACTTGACTAGCTGGATAGCCGATATTCCCTGATAAAAGACCATGTTGACCAGCAGCAGTCAAAACTTCCCCAATCATGGTCGTTGTGGTTGTTTTACCATTTGAACCAGTAATACCAACAATCGGTGCTTCAGAAATCAAATAAGCCAATTCCACCTCGGTCAAGACTGGAATTCCCTTCGCCAAAGCCTTTTCAATCATGGGATTGCTGTAGGGGATACCTGGATTTTTCACCATGAGGGCAAACTCTTCATCCAAAAGTTCCAATGGATGACCACCTGTAATGACCTTGATCCCTTCTTCCAGCAAACTTTGGGCAGCTGGATTGTCCTCGAAAGGTTTCCCGTCATTTACTGTCACAATGGCACCTAGCTTGTCCAACAAACGAGCTGCAGATTCACCAGACTTGGCCAAACCTAAAACAAGGACTTTCTTATTTTTAAATTGATCTATTACTTTCATGTCTCGAACTCCATTTCTACTCTTACTATTTTACCATTTTTATGGAAATAATTCTAAACGAAAATGCTCATATTCAGCATTCCAACAAGCAAAAAGAGAGCCAAAACTCTCTTTTTTATCTTCTTTTACTTTTACTAATCGACATGAGGGTAATATCTCGCAAGCTAAAGTATGCTAGGAAGAGCATGGCGATTGCGATAAAGAATTCTGTCGGTAGCTGAAAGATTTGCAGAACTGACAACATCAGCAAAATCAAAAGTGCTACGAAAGCAAAGACGACAAGGACGATATTGACTGTCCCTTTAATGCTTTCTGGTGTCGCAAATACATAGAGTAGTAATAAGAGGAGTCCTATGATTAAATAAACCATCTTTATCTCTTTCTAGCTCTTATTCAGCTGATTTTTTCTTCTTGTTAGCTTTCTCACGCTCTGCCTTGTTAAGGATTTGTTTACGCAAACGGATAGACTCAGGAGTTACTTCCATGTACTCATCATCATTCAAGAACTCAAGAGACTCTTCAAGGGTCAAGATACGAGGTGTCTTGATAACAGCTGTTTGGTCCTTAGTAGCTGAACGAACGTTGGTCATTTGTTTTGCCTTAGTGATGTTAACGGTCAAGTCGTTTTCACGAGAGTTTTCACCGATGATCATTCCTTCATAAACCTCAGTACCTGGGTTGACAAAGATTGTACCACGTTCTTCGATAGACATGATTGAGTAAGTTGTAGCCTTACCAGCATCGATAGAAACAAGGGCACCACGGTGACGACCACCAATTTCCCCTGGAATCAATGGCAAGTATTGGTCAAAGGTATGGTTCATGATACCGTAACCACGAGTCATTGACAAGAACTCAGTTGAGTATCCAATCAAACCACGCGCAGGAACAAGGAAGACCAAACGAGTTTGACCATTACCAGTTGAAATCATATCCAACATTTCACCTTTACGTTCAGAAAGGCTTTGGATAACAGATCCTTGGTATTCTTCTGGAGTGTCGATTTGAACACGTTCAAATGGCTCACATTTAACCCCATCGATTTCTTTTACGATAACTTCTGGACGAGATACTTGAAGTTCATATCCCTCACGACGCATTGTTTCGATAAGGATTGACAAGTGCAATTCTCCACGACCTGAAACAGTCCATTTATCTGGTGAATCAGTTGGGTCAACACGAAGGGAAACGTCTGTTTGCAATTCTGCCTGCAAGCGTTCTTCTACCTTACGAGAAGTTACCCATTTACCTTCTTTACCAGCAAATGGTGAGTTGTTGACCAAGAATGTCATTTGAAGAGTTGGCTCATCGATGTGTAGGATTGGAAGAGCCTCTACTGCATCTGTCGGAGTAATGGTTTCACCGACAAAGATATCTTCCATACCTGAAACGGCAATCAAGTCACCTGCTTTGGCTTCTTGGATTTCACGACGTTCCAAACCAAAGAAACCAAAGAGTTTTGTAACACGGAAGTTTTTAGTTGTGCCATCAAGTTTAGAAAGGGTAACTTGGTCACCAACTTTAACAGTACCACGGAAGACACGACCGATACCGATACGTCCAACAAAGTCGTTGTAGTCCAAAAGTGATACTTGGAACTGCAAAGGCTCATCTGAGTTATCTACTGGAGCTGGGATGTGGTCGATAATTGTGTCAAAGATTGGTGCCATAGTCGCTTCTTGGTCAGCTGGATCATCTGACAATGAAGAAGTTCCGTTGATCGCTGAAGCATATACCACTGGGAAGTCAAGCTGGTCGTCATCTGCACCAAGCTCGATGAAAAGTTCCAAGACCTCGTCCACTACTTCTGCTGGACGAGCTGATGGTTTATCGATTTTGTTAACAACCACGATTGGCACAAGGTCTTGTTCCAAAGCTTTTTTCAATACGAAACGAGTCTGTGGCATTGTTCCTTCATAGGCATCTACGACCAAGACAACACCGTCAACCATTTTCATGATACGCTCAACTTCTCCACCAAAGTCCGCGTGTCCTGGTGTATCCATGATGTTGATACGAGTTCCGTTGTAGGCAACGGCCGTATTTTTAGCAAGGATGGTAATTCCACGCTCTTTTTCGATATCGTTTGAGTCCATAGCACGCTCTGCCAATTCAGTACGTGCATCAAGCGTTTCTGATTGTTTCAATAATTCGTCAACGAGGGTTGTTTTACCGTGGTCAACGTGGGCGATAATCGCAATGTTACGGATATCTTCTCTTAATTTTGTCATGATTTCCTCTATAATATTCAAAATTTATTTTCTAACTGAACGATTATACCATAATTTCAAGTAAATAACATAATTCAAGCAAGTGTAAATGTTTTCACTCTGCTTTTCTTTTCACGTCAAGCCTTTTCAAAGCAAGCGACTTATGATAAGATAGGCACAGTATGCGTTTAGATAATTTATTAGCCCAAGAAAAAGTTAGCCGAAAGGCCATGAAACAAGCCTTACTCAGAGGAGAAATTCTAGTCGATGGTTGCCCAGCCCGCTCCCTAGCTCAAAATATCGATACAGGACTACAAGAACTCCTTTTTCAGGACCGTATCATTCAAGGCTATGAGCACACCTATCTTATGCTTCATAAACCTGCTGGTGTCGTTACAGCCAATAAAGACAGGGAACTTCCAACTGTCATGGACCTGCTGTCACCTGACATCCAGTCTGACAAGCTCTATGCCGTCGGCCGACTGGATCGAGATACGACAGGACTCCTCCTCTTGACCGATAACGGTCCCTTGGGCTTCCAGCTCCTCCATCCCCAATATCATGTCGATAAAACTTATCGAGTTGAGGTCAATGGACTTCTAACACCTGACCATATCCAAGCCTTTCAAAAGGGAATTGTCTTTTTAGATGGTACTGTCTGTAAAGCTGCAAGACTAGAAATTCTATCTGCAAGTTCTTCCCTCAGTCGAGCCTCCATCACCATTTCAGAAGGAAAATTTCATCAGGTTAAAAAAATGTTCCTCTCAGTTGGTGTCAAGGTGACCTCCCTCAAACGTACCTGTTTTGGACCTTGGAGCTTAGATCAGAATCTTCAAGAAGGAGACTACCGTCCCCTAAACTCACAAGAGTTGACAAGCATTCGTGACTTACTCAGAAAAAGTGGTTAAAAAATGAGCTCGGAAACATCCAAGCTCGTTTTCTTATTTGTAATCAACCTACAAGGAAAAATTTATCAATCATTTCTTGTTTTGGTTCTGGAGAATAGTGATAATTTTTAACTTTTTTGATACTTTCTATTCCGAAATGTTCAATCAATCTCATCATGTATCTTAGCCCAGAAACATCCACACTAAATCTTTTTGAAAGTTGCTTTAAGCTTTGACCTTGCTTTTTATGTTCATAGCTCTGAACTTTATCCTCATAAGTTATTTTCATAATAAAACACCCCAAAAGCTAGATTTTTCTGCTAACTTTCGGGGTGAGTTTAACAATAAAATGTTTTATTGTTAAGCTGATATATTCATAAGAACTATAAATCCTAAAATCCACATAATTACAGAAATTACAATACCTACGATACCAAGTATTTTTTCTGTTTTATAGTCCAGCTCAGACTCTTTTTGATGTGAATTAGCTAACACTAATCCAATAATTCCCAAAACAAGCCCTACCACTGGTAGTAGGAAACCAAGAACGATAGATAGGATACCTAAAACAAGGGAAGATTTCTTCTTTTCTTTCATATTATAAAACTCCTAAAATTATTACTACTAAATTATATCAAAAGAAATAGGTTTTGTCTATATAATACTATAAGTTTTTTCATAATATTAATTATAGCAATCTCTCAAACTAAGTTCCACTTGTCTACCCAAAGCGAAACTTAGTTTGAGAATTTAGCTTATGTTAATTAGTCTTCACTTTTCCTTTCCAAGAATCCAAGCCATAAGAAAGGATATAAATCTCAGAGAAACCTTGCTTTTTCAGATAGAGTGCTGCATTTGTGACACGTTGCGCACGTTGATTTTCGTAAAGAAGGACAGGTTTCTCCTTACGAAGGGCTGCAAGACTAGTCTTCAAATGACTTGAAGGAATATTGCGTGCACCAAGGATATGTTTTCTGTGGAATTCAGCTGGCTCACGCAAATCAATCAATTGACCCGTACGAATCAAGGCTTCAAACTCCTCATTGTCTACGATTTTAGCCGCACGACGAATACGGAGATAGTTAAAGCCCATCCACGCCAACATTGCTAGTATAAGTGCCAACAAAATCCAAGTAACCATTAGTTCATTTCTCCATTTTTCTCAATATAATCCAATTCTACCTTGTGCTCTCTGCGAAGAACTGCTTCTGCCTCTAAATAGTCTAATTTGTCCATCAACCCTGCATCGTAAATTCGAGAGAGCTCCAACTTCATCAGTTCAATATCATATAAGCGTTTTCCCATGTAAACAATAATACCAAATCGTTTGAGGAATTGCTGCACATCATAGAATGTTTTCATAAGACTCATTCTAGCAAAATTTTGTGTTTTTTTCAAGAAGAGACTCACACAATGCCCCTTATTTTCCTATCATCTTTGGCGATTCTGACGCAAGTGTGGTACAATAAAAACATGAGAATTCAACAATTACACTATATTATCAAAATCGTCGAAACTGGCTCTATGAATGAGGCAGCTAAGCAGCTCTTTATCACCCAGCCGAGTCTTTCCAATGCTGTGAGAGATTTGGAAAATGAAATGGGGATTGAGATCTTTATCCGCAATCCCAAGGGTATCACCTTGACCCGTGATGGGATGGAGTTTCTCTCCTATGCCCGTCAGGTTGTCGAGCAAACTCAACTTCTGGAGGAACGTTATAAAAATCCTGTCGCCCACCGCGAACTCTTTAGCGTTTCGTCTCAACACTATGCCTTTGTGGTCAATGCCTTTGTCTCTCTACTCAAGAAAAGTGATATGGAAAAATACGAGCTCTTCCTTCGTGAAACTCGTACTTGGGAGATTATCGACGACGTCAAGAACTTCCGTAGTGAGGTCGGTGTCTTATTTTTTAACAGCTACAACCGTGATGTTTTAACCAAAATGCTGGATGACAACCACCTGCTGGCTCACCATCTTTTTACCGCCCAGCCTCATATCTTTGTCAGCAAGACCAATCCTCTGGCAAAGAAAGATAAGGTCAAACTAGAAGACTTGGAGAACTTCCCTTACCTCAGCTATGACCAAGGGACGCACAACTCCTTCTACTTTTCAGAAGAGATTCTCTCGCAGGAATACCACAAAAAATCTATCGTAGTCAGCGACCGTGCTACCCTCTTTAATCTCTTGATTGGTTTGGATGGTTATACCATTGCGACAGGGATTTTGAACAGCAACCTCAACGGAGACAATATCGTTTCTATCCCACTGGATATTGATGACCCAATTGAGCTGGTCTATATCCAGCATGAAAAAACCAGCCTATCTAAGATGGGCGAACGCTTTATTGACTATCTACTAGAAGAAGTTCAGTTTGATAGTTGAGAAATCAGCAAGATTTTATTATAATAAGCAAAAAAACAAAAGGAGTTTAATATGAAAAAGGTTTTACTTGCTAGTGCAGTTGCCTTATCTATTTTAGGATACACTCAAACAACTGCCCAAGCTCAAGAAAATAAAGCAGAGTCAGTACGCGAAAATGTAACAATTCCTCATTCAAGTACTTCAAAAATCGAAAACCAAGAAAAATCGAAAGAGAAGGTCGAAAAAACAGACAATTCTTCTAAAATTGATGATAAAGAAGAAAAAACAGAGAAAAAAACTCCCGCCACAGAAGAGAAGAAGTCTGAAGTAAAAAAAGAAGAAAAAGTTGAAAAAGTCAAAGAAGGTTGGCAGGAAGAAAATAATAACTGGCGCTTTTACGAACACAACAAACCTGTTACCAACTGGAAAAAAATCCAAGGAAAGTGGTACTACTTCAATAAAGATGGCCATCGACTAAGCAATACAACCTTTGATGGTTATGTTTTCAATAAAGATGGAGTGATGGCTGAAAACGGTTGGAACTTTATCAATGGAAAATGGTACTTCGCTAATTCTTCTGGAAAAATTTCTCAGAATAAATGGGAGAAAATTGGTGGTGCTTGGTATTACTTTGACAAAGATGGAATCATGCTTAGTAATACAACTTTTGATAACTATTTACTGACCAAAAGTGGAGCTATGGCCACAAACGGCTGGGCAAAAATCGACCAAAATTGGTATTATGCCACATCCTCTGGAAAAATCTCTCAGGAAAAGTGGGAGAAAGTCAATGGTTCTTGGTACTACTTTGATAAAAAGGGAATCATGTTGAGCTCAACTACATTTAAGGGCTACCTATTTAATAACAGTGGTGCTATGGCTGAAAATAGCTGGGTAAAAATTAAAGATACCTGGTTCTATGCGAACGCATCTGGAAAATTTGTCCAAAACAAATGGGAAAAAATCAGCGGTTCTTGGTATTCTTTTGCTCAAGATGGAGCTATGTTAGCCGATAAATGGTCGGGAAGCTATTATCTAAAAACCAATGGAGCCATGGCTGATAATGAATGGATATTTGATAAAAACTATAACAGCTGGTTCTTTTTGAAGCGTGGTGGAATGTATGCATCAAAAGAATGGATTGGAGCTTACTATCTCAAAGCTGGTGGTTATATGGCTAAAAAAGAGTGGATTTACGACGACACTTATAAGGCTCGCTACTACTTAGATGATAACGGACATTATGTTTCCGGAACTTACAAAATTGACGGTAGAGACCATCTATTCCACAAAAATGGTCAATGGATTTCTGAGGTCTCAAAAGAAGTTGGGTTTGTAAAAGGCCAATACAGTAGAACCATCTTTTTAGATCCTGGACATGGTGGAAGAGACTCAGGTGCATACTATTACAATGTCGCTGAAAAAGACCTCAACATGCAGGTGTATCGTAAATTACGCAAAAAGTTAGAAGAACTTGGCTACAAAGTTCTCACTTCACGTGATAGTGATATTGATGTAGATTTTGTTACAGAACGTTCTCGTATGGTTAACAAGACTAACTCTGACATCTTTATCAGTATTCACTTCAATGCGACTGGTAATGCATACTCAAAATCTAGTGGAATTCAAACCTATTCCTATAGTGATGATCCTGATTATCCAAGTAAAATCAACCCATACTGGCATAACCATCCTGACCGTATGAGTGAGAGCAAGCGCCTCGCAGCAGCTATCCACTCTTCATTGTTAGCTGAGACGGGTGCTAAAGATGCTGGTTTATTGGAAAGAAGCTTTGCCGTTCTTCGAGAAACTGCTAAACCAGCCGTCCTCCTAGAGCTTGGTTATATAGATAATTTCGCTGAAAATCAACAGATTCGAGATAGCCACTATCAAGATAAGCTTGTAGCAGGTATCGTGAAAGGAATTCAAAAATATTACGCTGGTAAGTAAAAAAGGGTCTCGAGAAACCTCGAGGCCTTTTCTATTTGTCTTCTTTTGTATCTTTATCAGGAAAGAGGTATCCAATACCAATGCAAGCTAGTACGCCCGCTCCAATTACCAAGCCACTTGAAATTGGCAAAAGGTCTAAAATTGCATTTGCAATGATAAAAGCAATAATTAAACACATCAGACTAGCCTTGTAGTCTTTTTTCAAAAAATTCTCTAGAGTGAAAAAGAGGAACAAACCTACCGGAATGAGTGACCATGGGTTGACATCCAAACTTGGCCACCCAACAGAACCAAAATACAAAATCAAAGCTGAAACTAGCAAGAATCCAATACCTAATAATTTTTTCATTTTTATCTCCAATTTCTTTTTTAGGAACTTGAGTTATCTGATAGTGACGCCTCCCGTCCCTTATAAAAATCATTATAGCAGAGGTCAGTTTCAAGAACAAGTTCTTTTGCCCATCTGGTCTCTATCTCGGTCTAAGTGGTTCAATAATTAAAATGAAAGAAAAAGAAGCCCTAATGAGCTTCTTCATTCTAGCGATTGCAACAGTATTTCTAAACTAAAACAATCGAAAGTTAGATTCTAAACTAGTTTTTTCTAGTTCGTATTTTTCTTTTCCTTAGATTCTAGAGAAGTTTTGATGGCTTCTCGTTCAGCCTGTAGTTGAGCTAAATTCTTCTCCTCTTCCTCAAGTTTACTAGTATCTGGTTTTACACGATAATAAACATCTTCTGGTCTCGACAACATCGCTTCATACTGCTGTCCTGCAAACAGTCTCTCCTCGTCATGATTGCTTTTATCTGTCAGTTTTCCATCATCACCAGGTTGCATGACAACTCCACTTGGTACGGCAACTACCACAAATCCTCCTGCGACAGAACCTTTAGTGTGTGCACTTAGACTTTCAACTTCTTTAAAGTTGGAATCTGAACTTCGATTTTTCAGATGAGAGTAACTATTGTCCAATTCAACAGTATATTCAAATTTTTGACCATCTCTAAAGCTAGTTATATAAATTTCACCAGACTCATTAATGACATATTCATTGCCCGACGGTGTACGCCATGTGCCTTTCAAACTAGATAAATCATTATTTCTTAATGCTTCAATATCCAGTTTCGGAACTGCAGTTTCTTCTTTTAGCTTGCTAACTACCTTCTCTGACTCAGAGATCTTGCTATCTAAACTGGTTAGCTGTTCCTTGAGTTTTTGAATCTCCTCTTCTTTCTTCTTCTCATTCTCAGACGCTTTCGAAGTATCTATCGCTTCTTTACTTGTGTTCTCTTTTTTAGCAACTGAAGAAATGGCTTCATTTGACTCTTTCTTTGCGTTAGGTGAGAATAAGAAGAGGCTTGCTAGGATTGCAACGACCAAGAGACTAATGGCAATGCCAATATAGACTTTTATTTTAAAAAACTTGCCCCTAATCTTAGATGGAGAAGATCCTTTCACTACCTTCGATACAGTTGATTTCGGACCATTTTTCTCTTCAAAATGTTTCTTATTCATAGTATTCCTCCTATTTTTAACTATATTTCATCTATATCTTAGACAAATTCGCAAGGTTTGTCAGTATCCATGAATGGATGGGTTTTCAAAAGAAAACCAATCAACTAAACCTTAAATATTGGCATCAATAGAATCATACATTAAATTCTATATCGAGTTTATTAACATAAATTATACCATAATTCTTAAGAATTTTATATATTTTTATAGTCTAACTATGATAATTAAAGGGAGCTATTCTTTCATATTATTCACTTATATTTATAAAAACTCTGATAGGTGTAGTTTCTTATCATATTTCATATAGACTGTACTTCATCAAATAAATCTTGAGTTTTTAATATAATTGTAAAAGCACAATTTTAAATATATAGTTCGATACTGTATTTTATGAAATTGGTAAAATCCAAAAAATCTTCCTATTTTTAATAAGAAGATTTTTTGTTATCTAAATGAAGGCCATTAATACATTCTAAGAGTTTATAATTGTCAATGTAAACTTAAGAATTAAGTATTAAATAGTAATTGTCAACAAACTGTTTAACCATCACAGTATCTAATCTCAACACATAAACATTTTTTCTATAGATTTTGTCTTAATCTTGATCTTTTTTCTTCAATCCAAGAAGTGCTCCTACTATAAACAATATTCCAGCAATAAATGGTGTAAGAACTGCTCTAACTGTTCCGGTTTTTGGCAACCTGTCAGAATGGTTAGTATCCGACTTACTATCAATGTTAGTATGTTTATTAGCTATGTTCGCTTGTTTATTAAGATAGACTTCCTTCTTATTTTCAAAGTTTTTATCAAGAACTGTAATTATAACATCCTTAGTTGAATCAGATTTTTGTGAATGATTTGCTCTTTGTAAGTCCTCTTTTCTATTACTTTGATTTACTTGCGCCTTATCTTTCTTTTTAGATACATCAAAAGTAGGTTTATTTTCCTCTTCCTTTTTCTCCTCTATTTTCTTGAATACAGGTTTTATAAGGGTATCTTTTGATAGATTGATAACATAGCCAGCATCTTTTTTCCCTTCGAAACCAGAAATTTCCCAGCCATCAAATTGATATCCTTTTTCTAATTCACCCTTATAGACAGGTAAAATGAAATCTTCTTCCGACACTATCGTTGAACTCATTTCTTTTCCATTTTGAATGGTCACAGTTACCATCTGAGGTTTTAATTCACTTACCTCTCCCGTATCTTTGTTTAAAATGAATTCTTTTACGGTCGTATTTCTTGCAAAATCTTTTACAACTATCTTAATGTTTAGTGTCTTATCTGCTATTTGTTTAATATCAGCAAATGATTTATATTCTTTTCCATTTACATAAATATGTTGTTCTTGAATCTCACCATCGAATCCATTATTTCTTTTATCATTGATATTAAAGACTACAGATTTTCCCTTAGCATATTCGATACTAGTATTTCCTTTTGGATCAATGTTTACTTCTGGTTTAACATTATCATATAAAAATTGATAGTGTACTCCAACCGCTTTCGCATTCAAATCACTATAGCCAGTTTGAAGATAAACGTTTCCATCCATATCAGTTACCTTATCTGGGAATCCGTTTGCTTTATAGTCTTTCATCCCCCAGTCCATGATGTCACCATCTTTAACATTAAGCTTAATGTTAAAATCTCTAGTGTTATCAATGTGTAAATCTCCATAGATTAAATAATTATCTACAACCGATTCATTAACTCTCAACTCCCAGTTAAAACCACCCTTATCAGAAATCTTACCTCTTAAATAGAATTCTGGATTTCGTACATAAATTTTATTAGATTTAGATGGATTAAAGTAGTTCTTGTCCATTGAAAGATTTACTGGTTTTGCATCAATAAATAATGTAGAGCCATCTTCTTTTATAGCTTCTACATTGGACTTATCCTCTCCTGTGTACTCTTTACCATCCTTACCAAATAATACCAGTTTAGAAGAATCTGTAACAAGATTTCCATCTTTATCGATTGCTTCCCCTTTATCATTCATTTTAAAGGTAAACACTTGATACCTTACAATGTTAAAGCCGTCCAAAGCCGACATTAATACTGATTGAGTACTTCTTCCATCTTCAACATTTCTACTATCAGCATAAATTATTTTTTCTGATAAGACTCTTAGATTAGGATTGGCCTTTTGGATTTTTGCTATATCTTCCTGGCTATAAACTCCATTTCCTTCTAACATATCCGTTTTTCCAGGATTATAGGTAGTCACTTTTAGTGCATAGCCTTTTCTTAGAATGATGTTATCCTTTAATAGATATTGTTGTTTTTCTGAATCAGAATAGATCTTCCCTGTTTCCATTTCCGTTAAATTGGTTGGTTTATTTTTTGAAAGATCTCCTTCTCCTAATTCTATTACATTCCCATAACTTGATGCATAGGGATATTCCGTTTTAGTTTCCTTATTTTTTTCAGGCATTCTAATTTTAGTCTCAGCTTTTATCTGATCATCATCTTTAACAAAGAATCTCATATCTCCTGCAAAAGCTAAACCATCCACAATATCATTAACATTAGCGTATAAATCAAATGTCATCGTTTTTGAATGCGAATCATACTTGGTCGTTTTGATTTCTATCGATTTATAGTTATTTCCATAATATACCTTGGCATTTTTAGAAACATTACTTATCTTTCCAAGAATTTCAAAGTGTCCATCTTTAGATGGGCTTAGAACACCATAAATTTTTGATTTGATTTCGTCAAGTTTTTCAGTTTCATATTCTAAGGCACTACCATCGTCATAAGCAATGATATTTCCCTTATCATCGTATTTATAATCGTATTCCTCTATTCTCTTACCAGTTTCACTTGTAAAGTCATCAACTTCTCTAAATTTCTTTTTAATGAGTTTTTTTAAGTCTTTGCTTTCAAAATCTCTAATTGTTGAAATGGCTTTATTGATAGTAAAGCTAGATTTTTCTTCGATAGACTCTTCATTTCCTTGATGATGTTCTACCTCAGTTGTATCTTTTTTAAGACTATCCTCTTTTCTATTTTCTAAATTTTTAAATTTAGATTCAGAAATCTCCCCAAGTTTTTGGTATTTAGATGAATCTTGATCAGGATCTACTAGATAATAAGAAATCATCCCCTTTTCATCAGCATGATCAGCAAATTTAATTCTATGAATCTTTGTGAAATTGCTAGAGCCATCTAATGCAATGACTTCAATGATTTTTCCTCTTAAATCTCCTGCACCTTTAATTTCATAAATGGTATTTCCGTCTTTGTCAAGTTTCCTATTTCTTCCTTGACCCTCACCTGCATAAGTTACTTCAAGATTTTTCTCAACCTCTCCATCTTCATTAACCAGAGCAGCTCCTGCATACCAAACTTCGTTGGCAATCTCGTCAAATTTTTCAGGATGTTCTTTCTGATCTCTCGCAAATAGCGTTTCATTCTTGTATTGCTCTTTTACCTTGTGATAAGTATCCTTTGTAATCAGCTTAATTTTTTCAGGATTTGAAAAATCAACAGAAACAATCTTAGGGGCTGTGTTATCAATTTTTACAGGAATATAGGAAACCTGCCATGGGTAATCCTTCGTTAATCTATATTTAAATTTATAGAAATATTGACCTTCTGCAATTGGTTCAAATTGACCTCTTATCTTAGTAGCAGGATCTTTGGTATCCTTGCTTTCTGGTGCATTTTCTTCTTTCCCTCTAGGGTTATAGATGAGTCCATCCCATTTCAAGTCACCCCAAACTTTTAGTTTAGAAGATTTGATTCCCTTTGCATCATTTCTTTTAGAGTTTAAAATTCCTTTAATAAAGTGTTCTCTCGAAATGACTTTTAAGTCGATTTGATTTTCTCCCTCTTTATTTGTATTTACTATTGAAATCAATCCTTCTTCTGCACTTCTTAATACAAGTGGAGAAGGCGTTAATCCTCTCTCAAGTTGAGCATCTTGAGGATTTCCATTTGAATCTAAAGGATAAATTTTAGCGATCTTAGAACCACTTGATGATGGTGCGTTGATCCCTTCGTTATTGAAAGCAAATAATTCTGGATTTTGGTCTAGAGATGTTGTATTTTTATCTTTTCTATTTTGTATAACTCCTGCTGGATTAAATTTATCTATACCATGTTCTCCACCAATCCCCTTATTTAAGGTTCCTGGAATTTTCGGTTTACCATCATCATCATAACCTTCCATTGTTTTTGATTTTGAACCTTCTTCCCAGGCCCATTTATCAAGGATTGGTTCGTGGTTCCAATTTCCAGCAAATCCCATTAGAGGCATCGACAAAGAAGGTTGGAAATTTGTTTTCTTCCCATTGGAGTTTAGAGCTTCCATTTCTTCCACTGACTCAAAATGAATAAATGATTCTACAAATTTATTTTTATTTTTAGCCTCTCCAACATTTATAACTGCATTTAAATCAAAGCTAGAATTTGGGCCTATAGTGAAAGCATCATGCTCAAATGTGATATTTGCTCCTTTGACTTTTTCTGGGTGAATTTCTGGAACAATTTGCTTCCCATCTGGAGATTTTTCATCTTTATATGTTTCATCCAGTTTGAGTCTGTCAGTTAGAGCATCTGTAGTTACGGTTGATGCTGAAACTTTAAAGGTCAAAGGTCTGTTTGATGTATTGTGAAGCTTAATTGTAAAATATTTTTTATCTCCTTTTATTTCTTTAAGAGAAATAGAACCATAAGAGTTTACCAAGCCTTTAGAATCCGTGTTTTTAAAAGTCGCTACGACTTCATTTCTCAAAGCATTGGCCACATTAATTAGCCCTGCCCCCTGTTGTCTAGGTGATGCAAAGTATTGACTTTTTTCTTTCCAAGACGTTGCATCCATCATAGGACGTGCAGTATTTTGTAGGGCTATTTTTGTAAGACTTGTAAGATCTATTTTGTCATCTCCCTTAAGATTTTTCAATACAGGTCTTTCAAGCATTTCCTTTAACTTTGGTCTAATCAAAACAGTAGAAGCTGCCACGATTGGAGTTGCCATACTAGTCCCTGACATATAACCATAAGTTGATTTACCATTAATGACATTGAGAGTGGATTTAATATTTTTACCAGGTGCTGAAACATCCGGTTTTAAAAGTAAATCTGTTCTTGGCCCCCAAGATGTAGACCCTGCTGGGACTATAATATCTTCTTTATACAGTTCTTTGTCGGTGTCAGGTGCAAACTTAAAGTCAATTTCTTTTTCATCACCTACATTCGGTTTATTAGAATTATAGCTTGCCATATCAATTGGATAGTATTGCTCCAATTTATCTTTAAAATCTTCTTTATTATTTCTTTTGACTTTAGTTTTTTTATCAGGGTTAATCATATTCCATAGCTTTACACCATCATCTCCTGAAATTGAGAAAACTTGACTAGTAGTTCCTTCATCCTCCTCATATCCCATAGCTGGGAGCTCTGTCCAATTATCTCTATTGTAGTAATTTACAGTATTTACAACCATAATGGCACGTGCGCCCTTATCCGTTGCTCGTTTAAAAGCATTTTTTAAATCCTTTGTATAAATTCTATCCATTACTGCAATTTTGCCCTTAAGATCCAAACCTATCAAATCTTGGTCTTGACCTTTGCCTATATATACAAATTTCAATTTACTAGGAGCTTTTGAACCATCTTCGTTTGTTATGATTTTATTCTTATCGAAAAAGGCCCCTATATTTCTGTATTTAAAACTTTCTCCTCCAATCTTAACTTTATCAAACTCAACTGTTTGATTTTTAGCAGAAGCAACTGCTATCGCATCTTCATGTGCTGCAGTTCGTGTTACATTTCCAGTGTCGGTCATTTTCAGATTATTATTTGCCACTAAATCCCATGAAGAACTTGAAGCAGAAGTTGCATAGTTACCTGTAGCTACGACCATTGGAATGCCTGCTTTTCTTAACGCTCTAATAGCTTGCCAATATTTCTCACCTACAAGGCCCGTTCCTGTAAAGCCAGATGATACCGAAACAACATCAACATTGTGTTTGATTGAATCTTCAATAGCATGAAACATTGTTTCATCCCCTGCGAAGCCAGATCCTGCGTCAGAGTACATTTTATAAGAGAAAATTTGTGCATTAGGCGCAATTCCATCTATTCCGTTAAAGTTTTTGATATCTTTTTCAGTATCATTTCCCGCAAGAATCCCAGCAATATGCATCCCATGTGGATCAAAATAATCACTTCCATCATCAGCTTTTTCTACAGTAATTTTACCACCATTATAATAATTGAAAGCATGAGGAATTTTATCACTCAACCAGAAATTTTTATCAGTACCTTTTAAGTCTTCTTTTTTAAATCTCATTGAGCCTTTGGCATCATCATCTATTCTCATAGCTTTATGTCTATAATCAGTCCCAGTATCGATGTTTGAAATGACCATACCTCTACCATCAAAGTTTTTCCCAAATGGTGCATTGATAGATTTTAGGTAATCGATTGCCTCTTCAACTCCAATTTCTTTTCTAGCATGATTCATCATAGGTTGGACTTTTTGTGACCTTTCAACCGATGAAATACCTTCTATTAGTTTAATTTTGTCCAGAGTATCTTTGGTTGTTTCAATAGCGCTACCGTTAAAAATCCTATCATAAGTATATAAAACTTTTGTATTCTTAAGATTTGATAATTCCTTGATTGCTTTTTCTCCAGATTCTTTATCTTTAAATTCAGCAATATAGACAACTCTATCTTCTTTTTTGGGATTTTCCGTGTCTTTACTTGCAGACGAGTTTGCATTATCTCCTTTGTATTGATTGGAATCTTCTTTTTTGATTGTTGCTTTTTCATTGTTAGTTTTATTGTCTATCACAGATTCTTTACTAACAACTTCTTTTTCCTCAATAACTGTTGTTTTCTTCTCTTCAGTATCCTTTGAAGTTTCTATAGCATTATGAATATCTTCATGTTTTTCTTTGTTTTCTTTTTGTTTATCTACTACTTTTTCTTTATCAGAGATACTTAAAGCATCTTCAGAACTAGATGTATCTGCTAAGACTACCTCATTAGGGACATATGCTGCTAAAATAACTGCAGCTGTGGTTAATGACAATACTGTACTTTTTTTCATTTTAATTCCTTACATATTTATTTAACTTCCAATAGATAGAAAACTTTAACTTTGCTAGCCTTTGTTATAAAAAGTTTTACTAAGTATTATCTAGGAAATAGAGTAGTACATTTATATATAATTGTTAGCTCTCTGAAAAATAGTATATCAATTAAAAAAATTTAAGTCAAGAAAAATTAAGGGATATTAATTTTACTTTTAATATGTGTTAAAAAAGATATAAAAATTTCGTACTTAACTGAGATACATTATAAGCACATTCACACCATCAAAAATAGTAGCAATCAAGTTGAAGCACTAGCAACATCACAAAAATAGACATAATTGATACAATAACAATGTTGTGTAAGAACATAAATAACCGATAAGAACTAGTCTTAACGGTTATTTCCTACATATCTAATTTTGCAAATCTTCAGTCATATGTTCACCTGTAACCTAGACTTTACGATTCTCTTGCTCTAGCAACTGAGCTAAATCGGCGATTACAATTATAGTATAGAAGTCAAGAAATTTTCATCTCCCTTGAATGGCAAATTAAGTGCACCTTTCTTAGATATTTACAAACGGTTTCATTTCTAAACTAATCCATCGCTATTAGGGTGCTTTTTTACATAAATAGCTGCATAAACTGCATCTACCATGACAGCCGGCAAAGTCAAGGTCAACAAAATTCCCAATAAAATACCAAAGGCATTCTGAATATAACCCGTTAGGAGGGCGGGAATGATTGTTGCCCCAGCAAAAGCTATAGCAACATTATTCCACCATGTTTTCTTTCTATCTTCCTCTTTTACTTGATTAAAAGCCCAGACTTTCCCCTGATTCTTTGGGATATAGTACCAAGCATAGAGGCCACAAGCAAAGATAAAAAGGAACATCATCAATATTACATAAAATGGAGTGAGAGGGGATTGATATATCTCCCTAGCTCCTATAGAACTACCGTCTGAAATAACTATTAGTAAACAAATAAAATTTGTAACTATCACTAAGCTTAACACTGTAAGGGCTATCAAATAATATGTTAAAGTCTTCCATGCGTTTACCAAATAGGGAATAAAGGAAATGATAATACCTAATATATTCACAACACCGCAAAACAAAGAAAGTCCTTTAAAGATGCCTAGATTGTCTTCATAAGTTCCACCCACATACAGAAAACCAGTTAATGCTAAAGCAATCCATGGATATAATTTAATATAACCTAAACTGACACCCTGTGTAATCAAAGGCCCGTGGTATCTTTCTCTTTCTATATCAGTAATCTTTGCTTTATTTTTTCTATTTTTCTTTACCATCAACTCCACTCCTGTCGTTTGCAAGCCTTGACCAATTTCATATATATTTTATGAAGACATCCTTAGCTGCATCCGTTACAGAGAAAGGATAATTCTTAAAATAAACTGGGATATCTATAAAACATTTCCAGCATATCCTCTATAAGCTCCTAACATGAACGATATACTTTTTGACAAATCTGTTCATCTGATACATTTCCCAACCCACTCAATACATGCAGTGACTAAATTTTAATTCCACATTTACCATCCAAATATTTCTTCAATAGACTGAATACCTGAAAAAGTCTCTTTTAACACACCTACTTTTATATCTGTATAGACTTTCCCATCAGAGATTGTGGTGAAAAAGAAGGGAGGGGTCAACTCACAATGTCCCTGATAATAGATATAACCCGCTAAGAAGCTTATCCCCTCTTTCACTGACTCATCATCTGGTTCTAAAATTCTAGTTGAAACAGTATTTAAAACTTGAAACAGACTGTGATACAAAAAGTCTTCTGGCAAAGCATCTTCAATATACTCTTCTTCTACTGGGATAAACAGTTCCATCAACACATCTTGATTTTCTTCTAACTTGGAATTAATCGTATAAAAGAAAGGTCCTCGAAGCGTATATCCTGCTTCTCTTACTTCTTCTAAAAAAGAGTTATAAGTGTCCGGCATCTCTTCTTGCGATACTGTATAATACCTTGAGATAACATTTCTATATTGTATATCTTGGTATTCTCCCACGTTTTTAAATAGCATCTGAGATCTCCTTAATTGGGATATTCATTTCAACAAAGTGCTGTCCAAATATTGGGAAAATAGACAGAAAAACTGTATCTCCCAGCATTTCTAATCCCTCATCATGAATATACTGCTTCATTTCTTCAATTTTTGGAAGGAAATGTTCATCAAATGGAGTTACATCAGAGACACACTGCTTAATTGTAAAATGTTCTAGATATTGAAATTCATCATTTCCTTCAATTGGAATGTTTGTCGGAATATAGACCTTAAACGAGGCTTCTCCTGGCTTTCCAAAAGTGCTCAAACATGTTTCAATCGTTGTCGGACCATTTTTATAGACCCCTGTTTCAAATAATAATTTTTCACAACTTTCAATCAAATCTAGAAAAGATTCCATAGGAACTTTTTTCTCTGTATAAGCAATATTGCTGATATCTATTCTAATTAATTTCATTTTATTTCTCCTCTATAAATAAAGTTTTTAGTGCTTTTCTTTTTCCAACCGGTGAATACTCGTGCATACTCAAGCCAATAGAAGGGGAGGCAGGCAATGCTTAATCCTACAACACAAGGAATAGCATATATCACTGGTAACATAAATAAACGTCCTATAATCGCTAAAATTG
Source organism: Streptococcus mitis (assembly GCF_000722755.1). Lineage (GTDB taxonomy): Bacteria > Bacillota > Bacilli > Lactobacillales > Streptococcaceae > Streptococcus > Streptococcus mitis_CM. Next base: position 76,832 of record NZ_JPFY01000012.1, read on the forward strand.
CTGCTAATGAAGCAACAATAAGTGGAGGAATGTGTAAGATTGTCTTCCTGAATTCTCCAGATGGTAAGGTCTTAGCCTTAGGAACAATTAACAACTGGTAAACAAGGGTTAGTATCTGAAAAATAAAGCTCAAACCCATTAGCATAATAAAGATAGACCAGTAGTTCTTCCCTAAAAATAAAGAACTCCCAAAAAGTAATTCAACATGAGAAATGAGCACGGAACTAGCTGGAATCAATTGCAATAATTTTGATTTGGAAAATTTTTGGAATATCAAAAACATGACCAACAAAACCAATATATGATAAATAGTAATGTGAAAAATAATGATACTCATATCATGCGACTCCTCTTTGATAAAAAAAGAACCTATAAATATCAGTAAAGAAAATATTACTTCAATTGCAACAGAGCGTAGAAAGTCAGAGTTTTTTATAGATCTAGTATCCACAACTGCCATATTTAAAAATTCATAGTACTTTTCTCTCATCCTTTCATCCTATCCTCCTATCCTCCTATCATGAGCTGTGCTATTACTAGCCATTCTAATTAATTTTATTTTATTTCTCCTCTAAAAATAATGTTATTCGTGCTTTTCTTTTCCCAACCGGTGAATACTTGAGTATAGCCGAGAATAAAGAACGAGTTCAATGAAATACTCATTCCTACTAATCCGATGATAACATAGATTCCAGATAACATAAACAATCGTGTTATGACTACAATTGCTGCTGACGTTAATATTACAATAAGGGCTGGTAAGTGTAACAAATTCTTCTTATGCTCAGTATCTGGCATTTGTTTTACTTTTGGAACAATTGATATTTGATAAAAAAAGTTTATCACTTGAAAAGCAAAGCTCAATCCAATGCAAAGAAAGAATATCGATAAATACTGTTCCCCAAAGAATATAGAGCTCAAAAAAAGAAACTCGAAATGAAGAAAAAGAAACGAAGTCGTCGGAACTGATTGTAATAATTTTGAAGCGGAAAATTTTTGAAACAATAAAAATGCAAGCAGTACTATTACCATATGGACAATAGTAACATGAATCAAAAATATACTAAGATTATGCATTTGATTCTTAGTAAATATAGAAACAATCAGTACTACTGAAGTAAATAGAATTTCGAATAAAAATGCAAGATAGAAATTTAAATTTCTCACTGGTTTATGACCTGTCATCAGTATATTCAAAAATTCATAATATCTTTCTTTCATCTTATCCTCCTAGCATGATCTATGCTATTACTAGCCATTCTCATTAATTTTATTTTATTTCTCCTCTATAAATAAAGTTTTTAGTGCTTTTCTTTTTCCAGCCAGTAAATACTCGTGCGTACTCAAGCCAATAGAAGGGGAGGCATGCTATACTCCCTGCGACGAGGGAAGTAATTATATATATTCCTGGCAACGTAATTAAATGTGCTATAACTACTACAATCGCTGAAATAAATATGCAAACAACAGAAGGAAGAAATAAAAGATTCTTCCTATACTCACCATGTGGTAATTTCTTAGCTTTAGGGACAATTAACAACTGGTAAACAAAGGTTAGTAACTGAAAAATAAGGCTTAGGCTAATTAAAATCGTGAATACAGACCAGTAGTTCTTACCCCAAAATAGAGAACCCCAGAAGAGAAACTCAACATGAGAAATTAGAATAGAACTAACTGGAATCAATTGCAATAATTTTGATTTGGAAAATTTTTGGAATACCAAAAACATGAACAACGAAACCAATATATGATAGAAAGTGATGTAAAGGATAATCATACTCACATCATGCATCTCACCTTCTCTAAAAATAGACACTATAAATATCAGTAAGGCAAAAATTACCTCCATCGCTACTGACTTTAAAAATTCAGAGTTCTTTATAGGACTAGAATCCACAACCGCTAAATTCAAAAATTCAACATACTTTTTTTTCATCTTATCCTCCTACAATTCCTGCCCACCATTTTTTCAACCCTTTTGAAAATCCAGTGTGTTTATCTAGCGCATTTAAGCCCAAACTAATACCTCCTCCTACTAGCATTGTTATACCACCTATCGCCATAACCGATGCCGTAACAGGAAGAAAAATTGTGGCTGCAGCAGCCCCACCAACAACAGCCAACGTCCCTATTCCCACATTCTTGAGAGTATCAATCGTAACACCTCCAAATTGAGTAGCTATATACTTTTCACTTCCAACTGTCATATTTTTGCTAACAGCAATATCATGTGTTTCTCCCATTCCGTCTACAATATCTACAGCAGAAAATACCACATTTGCAATCGCCATACCTTTACCCAATTTGCCCATATTCTTAAAGCTATCTGATATCTTAATCCCTTCAGTAGGATGTATTGAAAATATGTTTGACAAACCAGCTGTTGCTGAGGAAAGTGCACTATCTTTCCCAGCCTTAATGATATTAGGACGGAAAGGTTGCATCATATCCTCGTACTGACCTCGAATATTTGTTCCCTTATTTGTAGTAATCTTACTGTAATTGTGACGTCGGTTTATACTATTGCGACTGTAAAATTTATCATAGCCTAACAATTTATCTAGCTTTTGCCCAATAGGTGTTGTACCATGATGAAATATTAAATTTCCTTTATTGTCTTTTGTAATTCTAGAACCCAAATACAAAACATTAGCAGCATCTAAAACGGTTGTAGTTTTACTATATAAATCGCTAACTTTGCTATATGGAGAGTCGTTAATTAATCTTAATAGTTCTGGCTTTGCCAATTCTGTTGGATAACGTTTTCCATACTCTGCAATCGCTGCGATATCCTTCTCATCTAATTCGGTTTTGTTTTTAATTTTATCTAAAACATTTTGGTAATTTTGGATCACCTCAGAACGTTTCGTCCACTCACTATTAATATTACTAGCCCAAGGAGCTTGTCCCTCTACTTTAAATGTCCCCTCAAACTTTCCAAAGTCACCTGTGACTTGTTCGAAACCTTGAAAAACTAAGGTCTGTAAGCTTTCTGAATCCGAAAACTGACCACTAGTCGAGCTCGCAAACGACTGTAAGTTTTCTAATTTCCTTTGTAACTCATCTCGCTTACTCGTCGCATTTGAGATAACTCCTCGAACATTACTTATATATATAGGATTGACGTCCTTTAGATTATATAAACTATATAAAATAGATTCATAAGTCGAAATGGTTGTATTCTTCGCTTCAATTTGCTGTTGAAGTATCTCCTCATCTAGACTTTCTCCACCGACTTGTGAATAGTAAAGAGTCGGTAGTTCACCGGCTTTTCCTCCTAGACTCTCTGAAAAGAGGATAACTCCTCTAAGTAGGGGAACCATTATATTTTCCGCATAGGACTTAGCGCTATCATAGGCTGCCCCTTTCAACTCCTCCTCTGTAATCAAATTATTAAAAGCACTAATGACATCGTTATAATAATTCACACGGCTGCTTAATACACTATTTGCTGTACTGCCCTGCGAATCTGCTGAGCCTATATCTACTTTAATCCCCATTCTTCTCCTCCTTCTCCTCATTTTGTAATTCAAGACGGCGTTGTTGAAAAAGAAGTTCCTCTTTTTCGCCCTCTAGCTTGCTCATTGCTTTTTTTAATTCTTCTTTCCTCTCAGAGATAAAATCATCAAGTAGCTGTTCATTCCTTTTTAACATCTCTATATCTTCAAGACGATCCATCTCATCTTTAACGGATAACGGATAATAGCCTAATTCTCTATATGGAATGAAGTTCGTTTGACAAAGATCTAAGATCTCCGTCGCAACGGAAAGAAACTGATTTCTTTCTTCTTTTAGCTTTGATAATTTCGTTTGAATCTGTTGAACACCACATTGAATATCTTCTAATTTTCTAGTTTTTTCCATCCTCACTCCTTAAACAAATTATTTTGAGGAACAAATGACGGATTTGTGTATGGAGAAGATAGACCAGTTGTCCCCTTATTTTGACTCGACGATAAATTATTCTGCCACATTGTACTTATATTCTCATCTACTACTTCGAATTCATTTGCGACACCATGAATTAATTTTACGAATTCACTTATTTTCGATTGAATATTTTGAGCAATAGATGCCTCATTGATGATCAATTTTCTTCCTACCGTATTAGCGGTATAATAGCTTGTCTTATCTCTAGTAACTGTACCGGCAGTTGTAATGCTATTGCTTGCTGATACAATTCCAGTTGCAATAGTACTTGCCGTGCCTTTTTCACTTTTTACTTGTCCCATATTCAATAACCTTTTCAATTATCCTTTCTACTATCAAATCGTCAAGAGACAGGGTTGAATCTTAAGTATCAAATAATATTGTTACTTATTCTTACTAATTTTGAGTTTGATGATTTCTTTCCGAGAATGTAAATAAACCTGATCGGGATCCGGAGCCACATCTCTGCTATATATTCCTTTATCTAAGAAGGTTTGATCCATTAGGCGCATACCAAAGATGACCCATTGGACATTTGTTTTGAGGTATCTTGGAATTGGGTCAACGCTTGTTCCAATATAAGTATAATCTGTACCAATAATAAACCTCATCCCTACTCGATACCCCTTCTCAAACATAAATTGAAGCTGTTGAACATTTAAATCGCTTTCGGATACAAGTGCTCTCATATTTGGTATAAAAACAATCCACTCAGATGAGATTCCTTTTTCAAGACGGCGCTCTATTTCGTAGATTAGCTGATTTCCTATGTCCGATACTTCCTTTTTACTTCCAACATAGGTTTTCACCTGATTACTATATGACTCATATTCTTGGAAAGCATCAATCAACATCATATGAACGTTAGGCATTTTAAGAATAGTTCTTAATAAATGATGAGTTATATTATCAAAAGCATCTTCTGCATTTGATACATAAGCCATGTGTTTAAATTTGCTAAGAGAGATATTGACACTTCCAACCATTTCTAGCTCCAAACCGATAGGAATCTGACCATTCTCAATAGCTTCTTGTACACTAGGCAATTCCAAAAATTCTTCCACCATCAACTCCTCCGGTACCATCGGGATAGCACTTGGGCGCTGTCCTGTCCAGGCTTCTTGGAGGGAAGCCACTTCCTGACGAAGGTTATTGAGGACTTGGTTTTCGTTGTCTCCAGAGACTGGGAGTGCCAGCTGGATGACATCCACATCTTCACGCTTCATGAGAGCCCGTCCCTTGATGTCTTCCATGGTCATGGCAAGGGGCGTAGAGCCCACAATCGTCCGCACTTCACTAGCTTCATTTTGTGGTAGGCTCAACTGGTGCTTGAAGTTGGAGTAGAGTTGAGCACGAAGGTTGGACTGGCGACCCGCTGTCATCAAGAGATGTACCCCAATGCTGAGACCTTCACGAGAGATGCGCACCAAGAGCTTGAAGAGTTCTGCCTCATAGGCTTCTTCCTTGAAAGCTTCATAACTATCTAAGAGGATGACAATAGCCGGTTCTTCCTGACCACTAGCCTGACGATAGAGTTCCAAGGTCCCGACTCCATAGTCCGCAAGCAGTTTCTTACGGCGGTTGAGTTCTTTCTCCATGATTCGTACAAACTTAGAGATCTTCTCCGTTTGGTCCAGAGGCATGATATCCGCTACCTGAGGAAGCTTGGACAATGGAGCCAAACCATTGGTCCCAAAGTCCATCAAGTACATGGTAAGGTCCTTAGGACTGAACTTACGAGCCAAGTCCATACCTGCTGACTGAAGGAAGGTTGTCTTCCCAGTACCCGGACTTCCATAGAGAAGGACATGTCCGTCCTTGGAGAGATTGATAGAGACGGCTTCCTGCTTCTGATCCTGTGGGATATCTGCCATTCCAAGTAGAATTGAGAGTGATTTCTCTTGTGCCCAGGCTATTGCTGGTTGCACTTCTTCCAGCTCCTCTAGCGCAATGCGCTCCTTAAGTGGTGGCAACCATGGCTGTGGTACTGGAGGGATCTCTTGTTCTTCACATAGGAGATGGATATTGTGCACAATAGCATCTAGCTCTGTCGGAACTTCCTTGATTTCGTCCGCATCCTCTAAGCCCGATAAGTCCTCGTTTAGGATTTCATATTGCCCCAATTCATTGATCAGGTAGATGGTATGGTCTTCAATTCCCATATCATCCTTTTCTGGCTGGTAATCTGCGCCTGACCAGGCTGACTGGAAGAGTTCATAGACTTCATTATTTCCGACTTGCAGATAGGCGCGTCCCGTCTGAGTGATCTCGGCCGCATCCGGTGTATGAAGCATTTCATTGGAGTCCGAACGATCTGCTACCTTAAGGGCAATCTTAAAGCGAGAGTTGGACCAGATCTGGTCATCCACCACACCTGACGGCTTTTGAGTAGCTAGGATCAAGTGAACCCCGAGGGAACGCCCGACACGCGCAATAGATACCAACTTCTTGATAAAGTCGGGCTGGTTAACCTTGAGCTCTGCGAACTCATCTGAGATGATGAAGAGATGAGGGAGAGGTTCTGTCGCTTCTCCGTTTTTAAATTTCTTCTGGTATTGGTTGATATGGTTGACTTCGAACTCTCCAAAGAGTCGTTCACGACGATGGATCTCCGCATTGATCGAAGCCAAAGCCCGCATGGATTGGACACCATCCAAGTTGGTAATGGTTCCCAAGAGGTGGGGGAGGTTTTTAAAGAGATTGGCCATCCCACCACCCTTGTAGTCAATCAGCAAGAAAGCCACATCATGTGGGTGGAAGTTGACAGCGAGGGATAGGATGTAGGATTGGATCGTTTCTGACTTCCCTGATCCAGTCGTCCCTGCGATCAAACCATGAGGTCCATGAGCTTTTTCATGTAGATTGAGCTGAACCAGGTCATCCTGACCACGCAGACCAATCGGCACAGCCAAACTCTTGTAGGGTGCGTTCTTTTTCCAACGGCTCGATACCTGCAAGTCCTCAAAGGTCTCCGCACCATACATTTCCATAAAGGTCACGGAATCTGGAATCGAACTCTTAAGGTTTTGGAGGTGATTGAGTGGTGCCAAGGTACGGGCAATCCGCTCCTTATCATAATCTGCTGGGAAATGATCCAAGCGGAAGTCCGTCTCTTTCAAGACCCCTTCTTCCATGACCAGTTGGCCCGTATTTCGGTCCTTGATATTGATCACTGTCTGGATATTCTCAGACAAGGAACTCATAACATCCTCTACAAAGATGAGAGAACAGCCTAATTCCGTTGGATCTTCGGTAAAGAATTCCATGATAATATGGTCCAAAATCAGCTTCTCATCGGTTACTAGAACCACGTAATGAGGATGGAAGAGGGTGCTCTCCTTGTGGGATGCTTCTTCCTTTTGACTACGACGTAATTTCAAGATTTGGTTCAAACTATTGAGAACCTGGTCTCGTGTCCGTTGATTGTAGACAAAACCGCGAACATTGAGTTCTTGCAGTTTGGCATGAGGGAGCCAACGCATCCAAGACCATTGTTCTTTTTCCTCTTCTGGCAAGATCGTAATAAACTGCACATCATGATAAGAATGAAAAGTCGCTAACTGCATCACCAAAAGCTGCAGTTGTTCTAGGACGAGATTTCTAGGTCCAATATAACCAACCGGTCCATGGCTAAGGTTTGCCGGAATCGGCATATCTGGAATTTTTTTGTGACGACTATAGAGAGCGTAACCCTCTTCTTCCAGAGCATCCTTCTTACCACTTCGCTCCTGTTGACCATATTTCAAGTCATAGCTAGTCGGTATTTTCCCGAGTCCCAAACGATAGTATAAGAAGTCAAAATGTAAGGGAGTTTTTTCGTAAATCCGGTGATTGTAACTCTCAACCAAGTCCGTCAACTCTAAAATAGTTGGAAAATGATAGTGCATCCCTTCTTTTTGTTCCCGCTCCAGACGAGTCAATTCCTTTACCTTATCTTTCAGGTAAAGACGATAAAGATCGATCCGTTCCTTCTTATCAGCCTTGTACTTTTTACGATTTTTGATAAAACCACGGATAGAAAAAATCATTGTGGTTATGGACATCCCTACTGTCGCAAGAATATAGATCCCTCGAGGTTGAACCAAGGTGATCAAGACGGTTACCCCGACCATCGTAAGAGGAGGAACGATTAGCTTTAACAGTTCATCACTCGGCTTAGCTGGTTCTTGACCTGGAGGGTTAATCAAGATTTTATCTTCACTTCCACGATAAATGATTCGTGGAGAGCGGTGATAATCTGGATAATCTTCATAAAAACCATATCGAGAGGGTTCTCTCAGCGTTAGTTGTCTCCCAACTTGAGCTGGTCCCAAAACCCATACTTCGTCTGGAAAGAGCTTTATTGTCACCGCTCCTAAACTCAACTCATCTCCAAAACCAATCAATTGCTGGTCCATTTGTTCCAGATGATTGTTTCGATAAAATGCGCCTTTTAATCGAGTTAGCATCCATTGATTCTGAGATTTTTGGAGTAAGAGTTCGACATCTTCATCTAGTGTGATCAACGCACCTTTATGAGAACCAATCTGAAACTCTGATAAATCCAAAAGATCATAAACCCTTGGACCCCCTTCTCGGAGATAAAAGACAACCTCACCCAAACGTAGACCATCTTTCAATAATCCTGCTTCGTTCTCATACTGATAAAAGATCTTGTCACCGTCAAGCTTGAGCTGAATCTGACTCTCCTGTTGAGAAAGGTAGACTTGGGCCTTTTCAGTAGCCCCAACCAAGACCGGCTTATCTGCGCTCAGTTCTACTTCATAACGCAGACCTTGGCTGTAGAAAATGATTTGTTTTTTCATAGTTTCTCTCCTTGGTCTACTTTAATTGCTAGAGGAGCTGCTAGGGCTAGTTTTCTTCTCAGATGAAGGTTTGCTTTCAGAAGGCTTGTCTTGTGAACTAGGACTAGAACTAGTAGATGCATTAGAGCTAGAATCACTTGTTAATAGCTGACTTCGGCTATCCCAGTATTTCTTATATTCACTCTCCAAAGTATTCAGTTTACTTTCACGATCTTTCCCTGACAACTTACCATCTTCCCGAACCTGCTTGATTTCCTGAGTCAAAGCATAGAGAATCAAATCACTGTCGTTAATCCGTTTGGCAATATCAAGTGCCTCTTCAAAGCTATTTCGCCCAACTTGAATCCAATAAGTCAAATAAAGCTCATCAGACTTGAGGGTTACATTATTCAGGATGACCTTCTTTTGTTCAGAAGAAAATTCCAATCCCTGAATATAAGAGAAGGCTAACTCATACTTCTGCGTATTAGGCAAGCTAGCAGGAGCAATTCCCTCTAATTCTGTAATAACCGCGCTATAATCTACTTTAATAAAAGCTGTATCCGCCTGCAACATCTTTTCTTTGAAAGGATTTTGCATGAAAATCAAGTAGATAAGCGGAACGATCAACAAAACAACACTCGCTGTCAACCAAATCGTTGCCAATTTAAACACTCGGTGTCGTCTGCTTGGAACCAATACCAAATCCGCCTGTTCTTTCGCAGATTTCTCTACATAATACCGTTCCAAAATAGTAACTGCTGTTGCAATATCATCTGCCTGACACAGGTCATTTAAAAAGTCTGGCAAGGTCTCTAATTCCAAGGAACCATTGTAAAGGTCCATAAAGTCAAAATCACTAAATAGTGTTACGGTAAAACACTTAGCCTGACGTAGAAAATCTTCTGAGGATATTGATTGAGGAACCATCAGACCAGGAATTCCACGATAAGCAATCTTAGCCTGAGCATCTTTGGTAATAAAGAGATTTACTGGATGCAAAAGGAAGGTCACTGGCAACTCCAAGGCTCCTTCTAGACGAAAAACGTTTAGGGCCAAACGAATTCTCTCCGAAATGGTACGACTCTTTATTTCTTCATAAGTCAAACCATGAGCTTCGACTTGATAGAAGAAGGTTACACTGTCCTCATCAGAGACCATCGATTGCTCCAAAAAGAACGGATGATGCAAATCCAACAGTAACAGTTCCCGTAAATCTTGACTCGCTACATCTGAACGCTTAAGGCTCAATTTCCAAGTTGTTTCATTTTTTTCATATACAAACGGCTGTTCGCCAAATATAAATTTTTCCTCAGTCACCTAAATCTCCTCTATCTCTACTAAATCTCCTGTCGTAATTGGATAATCAGATAGTTGTTTTCCTTCATCAATCAATAATCCTTTGTTGACAATTCTAATTTGATATTTTTTTCTCTGTTTACCTGGAGTAAAAATCGTATCCACTTCTCGGATTAACCGTCGAACTTCAATCCGACTAGGAATGCGAATATCCACATCTTTTTCTCTCAAGCGTAGAGTAATATTGATATGTTGCTCCACTGTTTATATACCTCCTGTATATGATTTTGTTCTTACTAAGTTGTTAAGACGGACTTGCTAAAACATTATTCTATCCCTTCGGCCATAAGGCGATAACTCATCACAGCTGTAGCTACGAAAAGTAATAAAAACAATGATATATAGGCTAACTCCGGAAGAAAATCACTCAAACCATCTTTTTCTAACTGACCAATATTTGTTTGAAATTTAGATGTTATTTTTGAATTTGGCTGAAACAACTGCTCTGCAGGATTTTTTTTAACTGGTCCCTGTATAGCAGAAAACAGTTGGCCCCTTTCTGTGATCAACTGTTCCTCTTGATGCTGCTGCATGTCTTGCAACTTCTTTTGGGTCGCTTCGTTAAAAAGCTCCTTTGTTTCTTCAGATTGTAGACCAAAGTTAAGTCCCTCTTTTTTCTCAAGTCGAGAATCATCAATCTGTAAACGATTATCCTTCAAATCATCTGCAGCAGCCATTGAGACTGCTGCACATGCTACTAAGGTAAGAAGTAAAAGAATTATTTTTTTCATTTCCTATTCTTTCTCAGTTTGAAATACTTGAGGCCAAAAGCTTCTTTCTTTGATAAAAATATTCATAACAAGTAATCCAGCTACGACAATCATCATTGCAATAAATGCTAAAATATTTGCCGGTTGTCCATCAAAATATCCTGAAAGGAAAGCTTCTAATATTGATAAAGCATTAAGATTTTTGATGAAGGCTGGGAAACCTGTTAGACTGGCCGTCGTCCCAATTGCATTTGATAGATAGACAAAGCTAATCATCATAAAGAAGGCAAGACCCATTCCAATTACTCGGAAATGTTTAAGTAATAAATACTGCCCTTGAATCAGTACCAAAGCAGCTAAAACAATTAGCAATACCCATGACGGTTGATATTCACGACCAACGTGAAGTTGAGCACTCGATACAATACCAACGACTAGACCAACTATTATAGCTAAAATAGATAGTAGGCCAACTGTCATAATATCTGTATCATGCAACTTGTCAAGCTTAAATTTATCTTTGACCTTACGAACAATATTTTGCGTTGCAAATAAATAGCCTGTAAAGAGACTAACAATTTCAAGTAAGAGAATCCATGTAAATGGACGATAAACGTTGACAGTCGCTTTTACCGAGGTAGAATTTTGCGCAACAGGGTTTGATAAGAAGTTAAGCAATACTTCGTTTGGTACCCCATTGTCATAGGCGTTATTCAGAACTTTCACAAAGGACTCTACAAAGTTACCATTCTTAGACAATTCTTCGTTAAACTGCGTCATCAAGGAGTCAGCATCTTGAGACAACTTTTCAGTATTTGTTTGAGCATTTGACAATTCACGATTGAAATTACCTAAAGTCTCCTTTACAGACTCTGCAGCTTTGACATTGCTTTGAGAAGACTCCTTCACAGCAGAAGAGTTAGTGAAGAGATTTTTATAATCTTCATCGAGTGATTTTAAATCCCTATCTATATCTTGAAAAACGGTACCCTCTTTCGCTTGTTTCTCAAATTCGCCAAACTTTTTGAATAGGTCTAATTGTTCATTAATTTTATCATTCAAATCCTTGTTAGTCTCTAAAACTTCCTTAACATTTTTTTCTAGGATAGGCTTCAAATCAGTCAGTTTAGCTAAGGCTTTATCTACCTTATCCTTAGCACCATCTTTATCTGTATCGCTAGCAGGTTTAGTTAGGCTTTCTTCGTATTTCTTAAGATTTGAACTAATAGCTTCGAACCAAATATCTGACAATGCTTTAGACACATCACTATTTTTTAACCCTCTGACGGTATCGTATGCTTTTTTTAGTGATTCTACCTTTTGATAGGCAGAGGCTATTTTCTGAACCTTTTGTCCGTAAGTCACTGCTGCTTGCTGAACGGCTGAGACATCTATGGGAGCACTGACTGCTTGAACATCATTCAAGGAAATATCAATAGTCTCTGGCTCCGCTTTTGGAGTTGGGCTTGAACCCCCAGTTGAACCTGTAGTCGGAGTTGGAGTCGGAGTTGGAGCTGGAGCTGGAGCTGCCTCTGCAAGACTATATGCTACTTTGAAAGTCCCACCAGTCTTCAAATCAATTTCTTGGCCAAACTCAACTGGTGTGCCATCATAAGTGACCGAATGAACCGTCACTCCTGTTCCAGCCTTCCATGATACCTTAGCCTTTGTTCCTGTTCGTCCAACAGCACTTGTACTAGTAATCGCCTTATTTTCCAGATTCTTCAAGTCCGCCAAAGAAATCTCGTCGCTAGGCTCTTTAATCGTTTTTAAATCTGTATAGTTTACAGAAGGAATTGTGATTGGTGTTATACCAAAACCACTAAATTCTTTTCCACTAAAATCTTCTTTTGGTAATTCTGAGATTGCAGAAACCAGCTGCTCTTTGAGATATTCTTCAGCCTTCTCTAGGTCCTTGTTTGCAGCTTTATCCAAAAATCGACCGAGAGTGATTGTCTTCTCACTTGTTCCATAGTAAGAAGCTAGTTTCTCATCAATGAAGTCACGAATACCTTTTTTATGATTCTCAAACTTCGTTCTTTCATTTGTTAGATTGGTCTGTAAACTAACAATCTCTTCGCTGATGTCTTTTGCGACTGTTTTATAGGAAGATCCAACTTCAGGCTGCATTACATCAGAGGAGGTTACTTGACCTTCTATCTTGGAATTTAGAATCTTTTGGGTTTCCATTAATTCTTGTTTATAAGAATCAACCTGTTCCTTTACCTCATCCCTACTCTTAGATATAAGCTTTTCTATGACGTCCGCATAATTCTGCTTTGCTTGTTCCTTATTGTTAGACAATTCTCTGAAAGTGTTGTTATATTTAACCTGCGACTCATCAAAGCGATTAAAGGATTGTAAGTAGCTTTCCAAACCTGTCTTTAAGACACCGTTTGCATCAACTGAAGAACTAGACATACTGTAAAGAGTCGGGAAAATATTTTTAGAGTTAATTGCTGTTCCATATAAGTTTGTACGGTAGTTTCCGATATTAGTTGCTTGTATCTGTGAACTAGCTTGCACATTTTTTTGCGCCGTATAAAGATTGCTCAAAATACTCGCCATATACATGTCGACCAACTGACCATTCAAATCAGCAACAATGTCTTTCGCTAGTTTATTTGCATCATTTTCCACTTGCAAATTTCCTTGCGCATTCACCTTATAATTAATGGTTGTCTTATCAACATTGATACTGTTAATATCAAGTATTTTTTCAGAAAAGTCACTAGGAATTGTTAAAACGAGTTGGTATTTCCCACTTTCTAATCCGGTATCTGCTGCTCCACGAGGAACAACGGACCAGTTTTGTGAATTATCCCGCTCGATGTTTTTTACATAACTAGCCCCCAAATTATACTCTTTTGTATCCACATAGACAGGCTTATCTTCATTTACAATAGCCACATTTAATTTGGTCTGCTGATTTACTTTCGCGTTATTCTCATTGTTAATTGTCGTATTCTTTTGAACAGAAAGATTCAAAAGAACCATCATCAAGAGCAACAATAGGGCTAGCAAACTACTCCCTACATATTTATATATTCTATCCTTCTTCATTTGCCTTTTAATCATCTCCATTAAAAAAAATAGGAAGGCTCTCGCCCTCCTAAAGCCACTTATAACAAATTAATGAATTTGTGATGCAAGTTCTTGGTCGTTTTGCTCAACGATTTCAGCAACTTTATATAATTGCGCATTGATTGCATCAAGTAAAGCTGCAAACTCTTCAATTTTTGGAGATAATTCTGTAAACTGTTGATCAAAGCTCTGAAAAGCAGCACCTTTCCAGTTCTCTCTAATAATCTCTTGTTCGTTACTCAATGTGCGAAGCACTTCTCTTACTTCTTCAGCACCATTAGTATATTTTTGAGCAGAAGTACGTAGTTCCTCTGTTGTTAATTGAATTAAAGCCATATTAAACTCCTTTAAGTTATTTTATAAGTTTATTATATCAATAAATGTCACAAATTACAAGTGCTTACACCATTTTTTACTAATAAATTATCAAAAAAATTCTCTTGTATTAGATTAAGGGTCTATTCGTTAAAAATCCTTTTCCTCTAACTTTCGATAAAAGCTTTTATTCTCTTGGTGTCGAGCTTCCAGTACATTCTCTATACGATTCTTATAAAGTTGATGATAGCTATCTAAATTGTTCTCTATCTCAAAGATATATGGTTGAATTTCAGCAAAACTACTATCTCTACATGCATAGGAAAGCGCCTCTAGGAGATGATCCGTCTCCCTACTAAACTTGTGGAAATCATCATCCAAATCCATCTCCAAACGTTCTAAGTCTCGTAATTTACGATGATGCTCATCCTCTAGTTTCTGAAGTCCCTTTTTATCCATGACCAGTTTTCTCCTAGCTTTTGATCGGACTCTGTAAAGTAGGTGTTTGCAAGGTCTGTGTCAAGTAAGTTTCTGCAGCATCTGCAGCCTTTCCCTCAAATCCACCCTTAATATTGTTCACATAGGTCTTAGAAGCGTACTCTTGCATATCTGTGGCTGCTTCCTGCAACTTTTTAGCTAACTCAGCTCCTTTAGCAAGGATTGACAACTCTTTTGCAGTTACCAAGGCCCTGACTGCTTGGCGTTCTTGTTCCCTCATTCTTTCTTTGAAGGCTCTGTCGAGTTGCTCTCTTGTAATTAAAGTATCTTCATCCGTTAGGACTAACATTTTTCCCCCTCCATGTTTGTTTTACATCCGCCAATAGATTATTAAAATCTTTAGCGCTTTCCGTATCTATAGTTTCAAAGGAGCCACTAGCTTTAACCAGGCTTTCCCCTAGTTGCTCGATTTGTGTCAGGAAGGATTTGGCTGCTGTCTCCGTGTCACTAGCAAGACCTTCATCCCAAAAACTTGTCATATCAAAACCAGAAAGTAGATTCGTAACTTCTGAACTTGACAAGTATCCAACCATGTCAAACGCTGTCTGTCTTGTTTCTTTTATCAAGCTTTGAATCTCTTCCTTAGCATCTGAAAGTAAAGTTTTCACAGAATTAACTTTATCTTCCATATCAAAATTTGCCAATTGGGCTGCTGTCTGAAGTAGCTGAGCTCGAACCAAGATTCTTTGATTTCCTGAAAGATTGCCGCTTCTCAGTTGTTCCTGATAACGAGGAATAGCTTCACGATCCCACTTTATAGATTCCTGACGAGCTTCTTCGACGATCTTACTATATTCAGTTGTAAAATTCTCGTAAACGCCATAACCAATAGCTGCCTTTATTTTAAACTCACCTCTCATAATGGAATTTAAAACATTGGTTGCTACATTTTCATCAACTCCTAAAGCCCTGAGAGAATCTAAAGATGTCGCAATCAGTCGAGACAGCTTTTCACCTGCCCTGAGCAATTCTGGGTGAAAATCCTCAGACGCGGTCAACAAATTTCCTTTTCCATCCGATTGGAAAACACCAAAGTCATGAGAGCTTTCCGCATCAGTAATCTGAGTATAATGCAAGGGGACGAGGACATTGACTTTACCGACGGGTTTCTTAAGGGTTTCATCGGAGTCCCCAGGTAATTTGGCAATGGTGTGTTCTCGATTAAGCATCCCCACGATATCAAAAGGATTGACATAGTATTCGATCTTTTCGCTAATCTTTTTGATTTTCTCATCGCTGAGGCCCATTTCCTTTAAGCTCTTTGTCGTATCTGGACCGTCAAAGAGAACCACTTTGCCGATTTTCTCCAGTTCCTCATCGCTGAGGCCAGCTACTCCTTGCGCAGAGACTATGGTCCCTAGGGAGTGACCCGTGATATCCATCGTAGCATTTGGAGCCTTTTCGCGCATCTCCGCGATTTTAGCTTTCATTCCTGCCGTCGCTAACTTGGCTTGCGGGATATGGATGTGGTTGAGGGCAAACTTCGCATCGTTGTCGACCCAGTCGTTCAAATTTTCATAACTGATGGCATCACTTCCGCGGATAGCCATATAAGTTTTCGTAGTATCATTAGTCAAGGTTGGCGTGTCCGTTAAGTAGTAGGCATTGAAACCAGCTTTCTCATCCGTTAAAAGCCCTTTTTGATAGAGCTTGATAGGAGGCTCTTCTTGGTGAACACCTCCGCCAGGATCGCCAACTTGGAGTTTTATCGTATCTTCCACAGTATGTAAATCAGGATCCGGCTGCAGGTAGACTTTCCCATCATGAGGAAGTTTTTTGCCTCCTTTAGTGATTTCCATTATCTTTCTATCGATATTATAGGTTTTAATATCCTTGGAAAAATCGAAGTAAATAGAATCGCCAGAATCTAAGGCATTTCTTTCATCTTTTCTTAATTTTTCATAAGGAAATAGAATAGGCCTTCCTCTATAGGTTGCCTGAGCCAAATCTGCATAAAAATTATCAAAGGTTTTTAAATTGCTATTACTCAAATGGTTTCCCTCCAATGCCTAGGCCATTAACTAATGTCATCGAAGCTAAATCAACTTTTCCATCGTCTACAATTATCATTACATGCCAGCCAGAATTATCAATGTTATTAAACGTTCCATAAACATCAATAATATCTCCTCCTCCTTGAGGTGTACCATTTCCTACCTTATCCCATTGCGTCTGTCTCCAATCAATATGAACAGATTCAATCTTTGGATTTTGAGATTTTACAAACTCCTTAATCTCCTCTTCATGCTCCTTCAGATAAGCCAACTGCTTGGCTCGCGGACTAAGAAATACTCCTCCGAATAGATTTGTTTCTTGTGCCATCCATGCGCCTCCTCCAAATACTACAAGGGCTAAAACTAGCCAAAGCAAGGTACGTTTTTTCATGATTATCCTCCTATATAGCGGAATCTAAGTATATTATATCATGAATGTAAAAAAATACTTATAATAAGTATAGTTTTTTATTATAGATTACCCAGGTAATTTGGCAATGGTGTGCTCACGATTGAGCATGCCCACGATATCAAAAGGATTGACATAATACTCGATCTTTTCGCTAATCTTTTTGATTTTCTCATCGCTGAGGCCCATTTTCTTTAAGCTCTTTGTCGTGTCTGGACCATCAAAGAGAACGACTTTGCCGATTTTCTCAAGTTCTTCATCGCTGAGACCCGCCACCCCTTGGACAGAGACAATAGTTCCAAGGGAGTGACCTGTGATGTCCATCGTAGCAAGCGGAGCTTTTTCAAGCATCTCAGCGATTTTAGCTTTCATTCCTACTGTCGCTAACTTGGCTTGCGGTATATGGATGTGGTTAAGAGCAAACTTCGCATCATTGTCAACCCAGTCGTTCCAATTTTCTTTACTGATGGCATCACTTCCACGAATAGCCATATAGGTTTTCTTGGTATCATTAGTCAAGGTTGGCGTATCCGTTAAGTAGTAGGCACTGAAACCAGCTTCATCATCCGTTAACAATCCTTTTTGATAACGCTTGTGATGAGTATCCTGCCTCATCCCATTCGTATCAGGAACTGGTACCGATGTGACTTTATAAGTATCTCTTAGATCAGGATCTGGTTGCAAGTAGACTTTACCGTCATGAGGAAGTTTTTTACCTCCGGGAGTGATTTCACCATCGTCATCTATATCTTGTGAATAATCTATTAAAGTCCAGTTTAAAGCATTATTATAGCGTGATAAAGTATTTGGCCTCCCTCTATAAGCCGACTGTGCTAAATCCGCATAAAAGTTGCTATAGTCTTTTAAATTACTATCCGTCATACTTGTCCCAACCTCCATTTTTTAACACTCTAGGGGGATTGTACATGCCAATCCGTTCTATTGAAGGTACATCATTTTTAGTTTTTAATCGAAAATCTATTGTAAAGTCAGAATCCTTTATATAATTAAAAGAACCCTTCACTGATAGATTATAACCTCCACCTTGTGGAGTTCCATTCCCTATCTGTTCAACAGTTAAACTATTCCAATCCATCTGAACAGATTCAATCTTTGAATTTTTAGACTTTACAAATTTTACAATCTCTTCTTCATGCTCCTTCAAATAAGCCAACTGCTTAGACCGTGGACTAAGAAAGACTCCTCCAAATAGATTTGTTTCTTGTGCCATCCATGCGGCTCCTCCAAAAATTACAAGGGCTAAAACTAACCAAAGCAAAGTACGTTTTTTCATGAATATTCTCCTATAACATGTGAATATAGCCATATTATATCATGAATGTAAAAAATTTTTTATCATGAACCGCCTCTCAAAGCTTAACCAAAAATCTAACGCTCTCAATATCTGTACTTTATCAGTATTTTATTTGAAAAAAATTTTCTATAAAATTCCTTTTACACTATCTTTCCAATAATTCCTATAATAGGAATCAAAGAAAAACCTACAAGATCTGATTCTAAGGTGCTATCCCATCTTTTTCATTCATTTAGACTAACTGCAATTGAATTACATCTTATTGCTTCTTTTTTCATCTAGTTTAACACTCTAGAATTAGCTTCAAGGCATGTTCCTAACATATAAAAAAGCCCTGTCCCAAGACAAGGCTTTGAGCTTCTTCACTTTGCCGATTGCAGGGATTGAACCTGTGACCTAGGCTTTACGAGTGCCTTGCTCTACCAACTGAGCTAAATCGGCGATTACACATAAAGTATAGCACTCTGAGAATAGGTGTCAAGAAATTTTCATCTCTATTAAAAAAAGCCTGTCCTGAGACAAGGCTTTGATATTTTATTATTTACGAACCCGCACTTTCGTAGGCATCCAAGCCCCTATCCCAAAGTTTAAGGGAAATGACAAAGAAAAGAAGGGAAATCAACATCAAACCCCCGATGTTAAAGATTACATCCTTGTCCTGCAAGAAATAGCTAGCTGGATAATAGGCTGTAAAAGCGAAAGGCACGATAAAGCTAATCAACCAACGAAGAAGAGAATTGTAAATCGAAATTGGATACTTGGCAAAGTCATTAAACATATAAAAAATGTAAATCATAGCGCCTGACTGCTTGGTCCAAAAAGCGATACTGGCTGTCGCGATTTTCAAGGAAGTATAAATCAAGGTCGCAAATGGTATGCAGACTAGGAAAAGCAGGAATTTTGGAAGAGTCCAGGCAATGCTAGATACCGTTGTCGCTAGTAGGATCCCACCAACCAAGAGTTCGCCCAAAGCATCAATCTGAAAGGTCTCAACTAGAATATGAAAGAGAGGGTTGATAGGACGAGTCAGGTATTTGTCAAACTCCCCTTTTCGCACCAAGCGTTGCCCTAACGCCCAGAGATTATCAAAAAAGAGATGGTCCAAACCCTTGGGAATCAAGGAAAAACCATAGATAAAGGCTATTTCTTGAAAAGTCCAGCCTTCTAGGGATGGGATGTGTTGAAAGATGACATTGAGAAACAAGAGATTCAAGCCTTGAGTCAGAAATACTCCCAGTACACCAACTACAAAATCCACCTTGTATTCCATGATTTGTTTGATGTATTGTCTGATAAAAATCAGATGCATGCGTTGATATTTTTTCATACTAACCTCCCTGAATGGTAATGAATGACTGGACTCGTTTCCAAATCAACTGAGACAAGCCCACCATCACTAAGAGCCAGAAGAACTGCAAAAGGAGTGCTTGAAGCATCTGACTGGCATCGTATTTCCCAACGATAATCATGACTGGAGTGTAAATCAAGGATGAAAAAGGCAGGAAGGACAGAATATCTGAAACAACCTTTGGAAAGAAAGCCAAGGGAATCAAACTTCCAGACATAAAAGCCACTATGGAAGTCTTGAGTAGATTAGAACCCCATAGATTTTTAAACACAAAGGCAGAAAATCCAAAGCAGATATTAAAGAAAAAGTTAATCAGATAGGCCAGCGTTAAGCTAAAAAGATAAAGGACAGTTAATCCCAGCACTTCTACAATCTCTTGCCCAGATAAGATTTTCATCAAAACAATGACACTTAAAAATGGAAGGCCAACGCTGATAAAAATCAACCACTTAGACCCAAGCTCGGTAAAAAGATAAGAGGCTGCAAAATGCACTGGTCTCAACAAGCGCATGATAATGGAACCATCCTTGACCTCCTCCCCAATCATAAAGGAGCTATCCGACCTGGTCAGAAGATTGGTCACAAAACTCATAATGATGTAGAGAGTGATATCTACCATACTGAAGCCCTGAATCAAGGACTCCTGCGAGGAATCAAAGACAGCCTTCCAGAGATAAAAGGCCACAAAAGCCCCCATGACATCGCCAATCCGATAGAGAATAAAGTTGACTCGGTAAGTAATCAACTCCTGAACCCCTGCATTGATAAAAGGTTTATAACGTCTCCACAATTTGATCATCCTAGAGCTCCTTTCGGTAGAAGCGACGGATAATATCCTCAATATCCGTATCCACCATCTTCAAATCGCGGATCTCAAAATCAGATAGGGTCTGCTTGATAATGTCAGCTGACTGGTAGCGAGAACTATCGAATTCAATGTTGAGACTATTTCCTTGTCTATCAATTGTCATATCCGAAAAGCCTTCATAGTGAGAAAGGAAATGACTTTGACCTGGTAGCAGTTCAAAAGAAAGAGTCTTCATCTTTCCAAAGGTTTCCTTGAGCTGGCTAACCGTTCCATCAAAAATCTCTTGGCCCTTATCAATCATAAAAATCCGATCACAAAGTTGCTCAATGTCGCTCAGGTCATGAGTGGTCAGGAGAATGGTAGTTTCTTCCTCCTGATTGATCTGAGTAATAGCTCGACGAATGTTATCCTTGACCGAAACGTCCAAACCAATGGTCGGTTCATCTAAAAAGAGAACTTTAGGATTGTGAAGCAAGGAAGCTGCAATATCCGCACGCATCCGTTGCCCAAGTGAAAGAGTTCGCACAGGATCCTTGATAAAGTCCTTCAAATCCAAGACTTCATTCAAAAAGTCCATACGCTTATGAAAGAGCGAGTCTGGCACATCGTAAATCTCCTTCAAGACCGTGTAGGTCTCTTGCAGCGCCAAATCCCACCATAGCTGGGTTCGTTGTCCAAAAACTACGCCAATATCTTTGACATAATCTTGACGATTGTTCTGAGGAATCTTGCCGTTAATCCGACAATAACCAGATGTAGGTTTTAAAATCCCTGTCAGCATTTTAATGGTTGTCGACTTCCCAGCACCATTAGCCCCGATGAAGCCTAAAATCTGCCCCTTTGGTACCTCAAAAGTCAAATCCTTGACCGCTTCAAAGGTCTGTTTTTCAGGATGAATAAAGGAGCGTAATGCCCCCTTCAATCCCGGTTCCTTAACTGTCTTCACAAAATTTTTCTGAAGATGTTCCACTTCTATCATTGCCATATCTATCTCCCTATCGCAAGGAATAGCAACATTGTATTTTTGACTACAAATATTCTAAATCCTTAGTTTCTATACCTTCTACATTTTATTACTACAAAAGGCTTTATACCAAACTATTATAATCCAATAAAAAATAGAATGCAAGCGTTTGCCTAAAGTTTATGAAATTGAAAATTTTTCTCTTAAAATAATACTTTTAATCAAAAATTCTGGTTTAATTGTTCCCTTAAAACACCAAAAAACCCACCCTCATGGGCAGGCTGGTATTAAAAATGATTTCATCTCAAATATTCAATTTAATCAACACATTCCCCATTTTCATTAACTCTATACCCGTCTATGGTAGTATTAACTGCGAGTTCTCCTGAAGAATATGAATAATACCATGTTTCGCCAACTTGGTACCAACCTGTTACCATTGATCCGTCTTCATTTAAATAATACCATTTCCCTGAATCTTGAATCCAACCTGTCGCCATAGCGCCATTATCTTTCAAGTAATACCAGACATCATTATATTGAAACCAACCTGTTACCAGAGCTCCATCTTCACTTAGATAGTACCAATGTTCATTATCTTGAATCCAACCCCTTGCTAAAGAACCGCTATTATTTAGATAGTACCAAGCACCATCATTTTGTGTCCATCCTGATTCCGATGAGTCTTGAACATCATTTATTACTTGAACTGCCTCAATAATTTCCTTCAATTCAACTCGTTTTCTATCTTTTATGACAGATTTAACTTTTTCCTCAACAAACTCTTTTGCATAAGTTCGACTATTTTCTTTCTGCTGGAACATGTCCTTCAGTAAACTTTCCAATTGTTCATTAAAGACATCTTCTTGAATTTTATTAAATTCTTTCTGAGATAGCGAAATAACCATTACAATATCAATAAACTCTTCTTTTAATTGAGCAAACATTTCCACACGATCATCTTCTATGAATTGATCCGCAATTGCTTTTGCTCCTATTCCTCCTGCAATTCCTCCTATAATCGCACCTGCAAATGCTCCTATTGGTCCAGCAATTGCACCACCAACTGCACCTGCACCAGCTCCTGCCATCATACCGCCCCCAGCAACTGCTGCATTTTTTAATAACTGCTGGGAAGAAATTCTTCCAACAAGAGTTTCAAAAATATCTGGACCCATAATAATAGCGAACGATATCACTGGCGCAGCTCGTCTTGCAACCACTTCAGCTGTAATTTTTTTTCCAAAATAATCATTAATTTGTTTTGTAAATATTTTTGCGAATTGTTGTGACGCAACATAGATACTAGTTCCCATAGCTAGGGTTCGTAATCCTGCTTTACCAGCCATTAGAGCCGCATCTTTGGTTTCTGCACCAGACCATTTAGCCTGAGAAAAGACAATAACAAAGCTTATACCTACACCTGGTAATGAATTAATAGCTCCATCAATTGCATCAAATTTAATAGAGGTCAAATTACCTCCTTTAGCTATCAATTTTGCTTCATTATAGGTAATATGACCTTTTCTGATGATATTTTTTGCCTCAGCTGGATTATTAACTCCTTCAACTTTACCTTGTCTAATTTTTTCTTCAAATAACTCTACTGCTTTATCATATTGATCTTTAGGAACTTCCAATTTCATTCCATTATACTTATACATCCCTCCATCGTTTTTAGATTCAAAAGCTGCATTTACAGTACCTCTAGCATTGTTATAGTACTTAGTTTGAATTTTTTGATTTCCAACCATTCTATCCGCACCATTTTTTGCATTATCTTGACCTGTTTGTCTTACATGGTGGAATGGATATTTAATCTTATCCATTAGATTATTTGCATACTCAGCTGCATGTCCATGCCCTGAAGGAGCACTAATCATTGCATTTATTTGAGCTTTATGCAATCTATCACCTACACTTAATAAAATCCAAGAAACAACTCCTATTTCAGTTCCTCTTCTAAAGGTAGCTGAGTTAATATTTTTTTTACCAATTTTTAATAACTGTGTGTTTAAATTTTCAACTTGTACATCATTTGTATAACCAGAAGTAATCAATTCATTCAATTCTCTAACAACATAGTTCAAACTATTCGAGACATTCAAACGCTTAATAATCCCATATGGATAGTAAAATACTAACTGATCATTGTCATCTACCTCTACTTTCCATAAATTGGAAAATGGAAAAAATTGTACATTACACCTTTCTTGATCCTTGATTTGCATTTTTTCAAAAATTCCATACTGGGTCAAGAGTAAACCATATTCTTTGAAATCTTCTTCCTTTAAACTTCTAACCGGAGAATAGCCAAAATATTCAAATTCAGTATTAGAGAATTCGTTATAAAATTCTTTTTCTGACTCAATAAACCACTTAGCCCGACCATAAGGTACTGACTCACCATAATAATCAAATCCATTCTGTGCAATAGACCTAAAAGCTCGTCTAACACTAGCCTCACTGTGAGTATGAACCTCTTTAATTTTTCTTTTCCATAAAAAATACTGAAAAAAACTTACGATATTATCTTTCATCTCTAACCTAAACTCCAATAATTCTAATATACTAAAACTAGCTAGTAACTTTATCAAGTTTTAAAAATATATAGTACAACACATTAAAAGCCGATTTTTTAAAAACTTGATATTTACCTTTAAGCTAAATTAATTATATCAAAGGCATAATACAAAGTCTATATCATATATTTTATTTTTCCCACACCAAAAAACCCACCCAATGGGTAGGTTTCATCTGTATTATTCAGCTAGATTAAGCTTTACCTTCTGAACCGAATACGTCGATACGTTCTTCAACTGATGCTTGGATAGCTTTTACACCGTCAGCCAAGAATTTACGTGGGTCGAAGAGT
This sequence comes from Streptococcus mitis, assembly GCF_000722755.1. Classification (GTDB taxonomy): domain Bacteria; phylum Bacillota; class Bacilli; order Lactobacillales; family Streptococcaceae; genus Streptococcus; species Streptococcus mitis_CM. The sequence continues at coordinate 101,225 of NZ_JPFY01000012.1, forward strand.
TTTTTCTTGTCGTATTCTGCTTCGTTTGCTTCGTAGTCACGAGCAAATTTACGAGTTGCGTTAGCGAATGCAATTTGGCATTCAGTGTTAACGTTAACTTTCGCAACACCAAGTTTGATAGCTGCTTGGATTTGCTCATCAGGAATACCTGATCCACCGTGCAATACGATTGGGAATCCAGGAAGAGCTTCTGTCAATTTTTGCAAGTGGTCAAGGTCAAGACCTTCCCAGTTAGCTGGGTAAGGACCGTGGATGTTACCGATACCAGCTGCCAAGAAGTCGATACCAGTTTCAACCATTGCTTTAGCGTCTTCGATTGGAGCCAATTCACCTTTACCGATGATTCCGTCTTCTTCACCACCGATAGTACCAACTTCAGCTTCTACTGAGATACCTTTAGCGTGTGCTTTTTCAACAACTTCTTTAGCCAATTTAAGGTTTTCTTCAACTGGAAGGTGTGAACCGTCAAACATGATTGAAGTGTAACCAACTTCGATACACTCAAGTGCATCTTCGTAGTGACCGTGGTCAAGGTGGATAGCTACTGGTACAGTGATACCCATTGATTCAACAAGGTTAGCGATCAAGTTGCGAGCAACTTTGTAACCACCCATGTATTTAGCAGCACCCATTGAAGTTTGGATCAAAACTGGAGCTTTTTTAGCTTCTGCTGCGCGCAAGATAGCTTGAGTCCACTCAAGGTTGTTTGTGTTAAATCCACCAACTGCATAACCGTTGTCACGAGCTGCTTGGACAAATTTTTCTGCTGAAACGATTGCCATTTTATCAGGCCTCCTGTATATTTTTATGGGTCATCCCATTTACATTGTTCATTTTATCACTTTTTGATAAAAAAATCTAGTTTTTCCCGCAGTTTCGATTGAATTTCTTCTAGCTTCATCTATGTAAACCCTTTCTATTCCTAGTCTTGGGCGGCTTTTGGAAAAGCTATGAAGAAGGTCAAACGATTCTCCTGCACCTCGAAACGATAGGATAATTTTTCATGTTCTAATAGACTCTTGACCACAAAGAGACCCATCCCAGACCCTTTGGCCTTGCGACTAGCATTATCAGAAAAAGACTGGGCTAGTTTTTCTCGTTCTTCTGGACTGCAGCTATTTTCTATAAAAAGTTCCCCTTCTCTCTCCCCGATGCGGACCAAGCCGCCTGGAACAGAGTGCTTGATAGCATTACTGATGAGGTTAGACAAAATCAACTTCATAACTGATGGGTTTAGATAGGCCTGCTGATGGTTCAAACTATTTTCAATTTGAAGTTCTCTTTCCTTGGCTAGTAAAGCATAATCTTGAACTAAACTTTGCGTTATCTGGTGTAGGTCAATTTGTTCCCTATCATCTCGCAATTCCTGCACAGACGAGAGAGAAAGTATCTGGAGAACGTGGTGATTGAGTTCATCCACAATCCCCAAGGCAACTCCCAGATAGTGATCTCTATCCTTATAACGTCCGACATTTTCTTTCATGTTTTCGATCAGGATTTTCAAACTAGCCAGCGGTGTTTTCAATTCATGGGAAGCACCACGTAGGAACTCAACCTTCATCTTTTCCAGCTGGAGAATAGCTTCATTCTTGTCATGCAAGTCCGTAATGACAGTCAAGAGATGCTGGTAAAGGCTATTGATTTGTTCCTTGAGATCACCAATCTCATCCTTGGAATCCACGCGCAATCGCACTTGGGCATCCAGTTCCATCATCCGTCGGGTCACCCGCTTGATTTCCAATATCGGGGCAACGATAGTCCGAGCATATATGTAAGCCACCAAAAGGGAAATCAGAAAAGATGCCAGCAAGGTATAGGGAAGAAACTGAAGACTAATCTGCTCTGCTTCCTTTTGCAAATCCATGGACGCTAAAAACTGGAGAGTCATGGTACCACCGTCCTGCGTTTTCACCTCACGCTCCTCGATAAAGAGGGAGGTGGTTTGGCGGTCTGTATCCAGAGGAAGACTGTCCTTGACTTCTAACTTGTCCTCGGTCATTTCTCCCTTGACAGCCCCCTTGATATCACTAGTCTGGGAATACAAGTCTAAGACTTGCTCGATACTCTGCCTATCCTTTCCTTCTAGGGACTGGGCAATGGCTGTCGCTTTCTGGCCAATGGTTTCCTGACGATGACTCAGATAAGTCGAAGGAAAAAGAAAATAAATAGCTAAATGAAGACAAATGACCAGAACACTAAAAGTCGAGAAGGTGTAGATGAATATCTTTGTAAATAAACCTGTTCGTTTCATTTTCGCTCCAATTTATAACCAACATTGCGCACAGTGAGGATGCAGTCTAGGTCTAGCTTTTTCCGCAGTTCCTTGATATAAACATCAATGACTCGGTCAAAGGGAACCTCATCTGTCGCTTTCCAGACGGCATCAATAATCTGAGATCGGGTCAAGGCCCTTCCTTCATTTTTAACCAAATAATCAAGAATTTCCAACTCTTTAGCATTAACAGCTACTTCCTCACCTGCTAGGCTGGCACTGTAGCTCTCAAAGTCCACCCTGGTATCCTTATAGGAGAAGATTCGTCCTGTATCGTAGTATCGCTTGAAAATCGCGTCCACCCTTACTTTTAAGAGGGATAGAGAAAAAGGTTTTTCCAGATAGCCATCTGCCAGAGAGGAAAAGGCACTCATCTTGTATTCCTCATCCTGAAAGGCTGTTAACATCAAGACAGGGACTTGGCTGGTTTTGCGAATCTCAGCTAGCACTTCTAAGCCATTGAGTTTGGGCATCTGGATATCCAGTAAAACCAAGGCTACTTCATAGCTGGAAAATTTTTCTAAGGCTTCTTGCCCATCTGCCGCCTCAATGGTTTCATAGCCACAATCCGTCAAATAATCACTGACCCCCTCACGGATCATCTCTTCATCTTCTACAATTAAAATTTTCATAGAAAAAACGTTTCACATTCCTTTAAATTTCTTGTAAATCATCTCAATTTCATCCTGAAAGGAAGAGGCCTTATCAAGATAAAATAGATAAAAATGCTACCTATATTATACCCCATTTAGAGGAGAATAGGTAGCAAGTTTGTTATTCGCTATCCAGCAAGAGTTCTTTTGGTTGTTTTCTAAGGAGATTGCTTGAAGCAAGCGCCATAACGAGAACCACTAGAACCAAGGCAAGGACAAAGACGATGATAAAGTCCGATGTCTGAATAGAAATATCTAGGCTCGACAAGGTCTTGCTAAAGCCATCTACTTCTGCACCACCACCAAGGTTAGAGGCTTGAGCAGCCTTGCTGGCTTGCTTGGCAACACCTGAAGTGACATTGGCAAGAACAGTATTTCCAATCGCACGAGCTGTGTAGTTAGCTAAGAAATAAGCAGAAACAAGAGCAGGGATGGCAATCAAGATGGATTCTGTGATAAATTGACCCAAGATACTTGCCTGCTTAAGACCGATAGAGAGGAGAATTCCCACTTCCTTGCGACGGGCATTGATCCAAAGGCTGAGTAAGAGGGCAAGGAGAAGGACTGAGAAACTCAAGCTACCCCAGAAGAGGAGATTGGCCATCTTGTACATACCAGAGATGGATTGCTCAAGAGCTGGGTAGTTAGATGAGCTCTTAACGAGTGTATAGCTCTTCCAGTTGATACCACTGATACCATTCAACTCTTTCATAACATCATCCAAGTTCTTGTCCGCTGTTACAAAGAAGGTTGCGTCCCCATAAATAGCTGTGTCTTCTGTGTATCCATAAAGTTTTGCAGCAGTGTGAATGTCTGTGATAGCTGTATTTTCATAGAGTTCTTGTGAGTAGGTTACTGCTGACTTATTATGACCATCAAAGAGTCCCTTGATTGTCACTTCGACTGTTTCCTTGGCACCTTTTTCATTGTCTGCATCGTAGATATTAGAGTCTAGTTTAACCTTGTCCCCTACTTTCCAGCCGTGTTTGGCTGCCAAGTCCTTGTGCAGGAGGATCTTGTCCTTGTCGTCGTTGTTTAAGTGCTCACCTTCGACCAGCTTATAAGAACCAGAGACAAACTTGTCTTCTTTAGAAGAGTCATTGACACCTGTAATCATCAAGCTACTTCCAAAATGTTTGGCACGGTCAGGAGTCAGATTTTTCTTGGTTTCTGGCGTTTCGATGAGTTCATAGCCAGTCAAATCTCCGATAGCGTTGATGCGTTTAACATAAGACTCAATGGCCTTGTTTTCGGTGATTTTTTTGATATCTTCACCCTTGATATTCCCAGCACCACGTGGCGTTCCTTGATTGACGCGACGATTGATTTGCATGGAGAAGCTGTTGGTGATATTTTTAAAGGTCTCCTGAGAAGCCTTGGCAGTAGCTCCCTTGATCGACAAGCCGACCAAACTCAAGCTCGCCATGAGGAGAATAATCAGGAAGATGACAATCGATTTGAAAAACTTCCTTGTAACATAGGCAAATGCATTGTGTAACATAGATTCCCTTTCTAGATGTTGTTCTATTTTATAGTTCTAACAGAAAAAGCTCATATTATTTCGTCGTATTGCGAGTTTCAGTCAGTTTCTTATCTTTCAACTCAAGTGTAATATCTGACGCTTGTGCCACTTCTTTGCTGTGGGTGACGACGATGACACATTTACCTGTTTTCTGGGCAAGTGATTTGAGCAGTTCGACAATATCTCCAGCAGTTTTAGGGTCCAGATTTCCCGTTGGCTCATCCGCTAGAATAACTGGAGCTTCTGATACCAAACTACGAGCAATGGCAACACGTTGCTGTTGACCACCTGATAACTGGAGAACATTCCGCTTGATCTGACTTTCATCTAAACCAAGCTCAAGAAGTGTATCCTTACTTGCCTTTTTATTGACCAAGCGGATATTTTCCAGTGGAGAAAGATAATCTATCAAGTTATAATTTTGGAAGACCAGGGAAATATGGTGCATGCGATGGTAGGAATAGCCCTTCTTACGAATGTCCTCTCCTTGAAAAAGGATAGAACCCTCAACAGGACTATCTAGACCAGCAAGTAGGGACAAGAGTGTGGATTTTCCTGCTCCTGACTCACCAATAATACTGTAAAATTTCCCGGGTTCAAAATTATAATTGATCTGATATAGGACTGCTTCAGCAGTGTTCTTATAACGGTAGGTAACATCTTGTAATTGTAATAAAGTCATGATTTCTCCTTCTTAACTAATAGATGATAAAATTTCTTTAGGCGATTTTCTAAATAAGAATAGGAAACAAAGGGCTACAGATAAGCAACTAAGCAGAACTAGAAAAACATAGGATTCTGCAAAAGATAATAAACTACTTGATAGACCACTTGCTTTGGCTAGCGTGTCTTGTAAGACTGCCTGATCTCCACTTGCTAGTAGGGTTTGGAGTAGGTAAGTTGTGATTGCGTTGCCTGCAGCAAATGCTGGAAGCAAAGCACCGATAGATACCAGAATTACCTCTAAACAGAATTGTAGGAAGATCGAGCTCTTTCCTTTTCCAAGTGCCAATAAAATTCCCACTTCGTAGACCCTTTCTCTCAACCAGAGAGACAAAACAAGAATTAAGGCCCCTGCTCCTGCTATCAACATCCCATAAAGGAAGATGGTCAGAAAGGTTTGGAAAGTAGCAACTGAGTCTTTAATTTGTTCAAAAGCCTTGTTTTCCTTTTCGACTTGATAGCCTTGATTTTCCAAAGCCAAGTTTTCTACCTGCTTCATGAGTCCGTCCATTTCCTTAGGATTTTCTACATAGAAGCGAGCTGCACTGACTAGAGATTCACCATTTCCCAAAAGGCTTTGGCTACTTTCATAGTCTGTAAAGACTTGGTTTTCACTGAAGTCAGAAGACAAGCCTGTAAATTTCTCTTGTTTTTTACCAGAAAAGATGCCGACAATCTCAAACTCCACTGTTTGCCCTTTGCCAGCTTCTGACTGACCAGCATCTAAGGCAATCTTGTCATGAAGGGAAAGACTATTCTTCTTAGCCAACTCTTCGTGGATGAGAATTTTCTTGGAATCCCTTTTTTGAAGATGTCGCCCTTCTTTTAAGTTGAAAGCCGAGCTGGTAAAGGTGACATCCTTAGATGAATCCTCAAGAGCTGTTAAGCTAACCAGGTTTCTGTCCGCAGCTGACAAATCATCACGCTCCACGCTCTGCTCTCCACTCACTGCTTCCTTGTCTTTTAGTTTTGCGACCGTCTCGAGTTCAGGAGAAACAGTTTCCAGTCCCTTAATCTTGCTTACAGATGCTAGGTCTGACAACTTGAATGTCTGACCATTTTCTATCTTCTTAATAGAAAAAGAGGTATTGAGTGATTTGTAAAGATTGGTTTCAACTGTTTTGTTGGACTTCATCAGAGTCAAACAGGCTGAAATTCCAGCCAATAGGACCAATAAAATCAGAAATAAAATAAAACTTCTCAGTCGTTTTCTGCTGACATAAGCCCAAGCTCTTTGGATTGGATTCATTTGTCACCTCCATATTTGTAAGACTATTATAAAACCCAAATATGAAATGTTTATGAAATACAAAAAAAGAGCAAAAATTTTTTGCTCTACTTGAATTAGATGAAAACAAAAGGCTCTATTATATTTGAAAAAATATTTGCAAGGAGAAGTCGCGAAGGAACATGTTATGGTCAAAGCACTATTTTTTCTTTTTCGGATTTAAATCTTCAAAAGAGTTACTATTTTTACTAACAGCCTCGCTAATTGCTTTTTGTCCTAAACCATTAATTGAGCTATCCATTTGTGCTGCTAAAGTCGTTACAGCTGTCTTATTTGTCATAGCAAGAATCCCTATCTCCTCATCGTACTTATCTACAATATCCTTTCTACCTGATATTATCGGAGGAGCGCAAAATGCTTTGATAGCTGCTCTTTCCAATGTTTTTTTGATTTCTCGTCTGGCTGATTCTGACATGGGGCCAATCAAAGCATCTATGACTAAATCCACTAGCATTTTTTCTGCTCCCTTTCTAACTCATATAGTTCTCTTCTTCGACTATAACTCTCTTCTAACTCTTTTTCTAAGCGAGAACGCTCTTTTCGGTACTGAGTCTGCAATTCTTCATCTTTTGCCTCTATTTTAGCATATTGACGAAAATACTCACTCCTGGTCTCAACTGTATAAGATTCTAAGAGTATCAGAAATTGGTGGCGCTCTCTCTCATCTCCAGAATTCTTTTTACCAAAATCATAAGCAATGTTTTCAAATTCCTCATATAATCTGGTCAACTGAGAGCGATTATCATCCAAATTTTCATAAGATTCTTCTATTTTCTTCTTAGCAGTTCTATAGTCATCCTCCAAGGACAAAAGACCATCTTCTTGCTTATTTATTTTAATTTGAATTTCTTCTAGTTTGTCCATTGATTAATATCCCTTGCCAAGCTTTCATCTCCTTCAACTGCTTGTTCAACACCCTTCTGAATATTCGTTTCCAGATCCGTAAAGGCTTTTACAATCGCAGCTGATTTACTTACTTTTTTATCAAAATGTCTTTGAGTCTCCCCCACAATACTATCATAAGTTACCCCAGCTTCTGCATAGACATTCTCTATCTCATCATAAGTTAATTCTGTGACGAACCAAGGAACTTCCTTACTTTTATCGAAGAGTGTTTCAGCATCCGCAACTGCTTTTTTCGCCACTACCTCAATCTCACTGTGTCCGTTGCTGACACTCTCTGTCATTGCTGTCGCAACAGCTGTTGCTTGGACGCTGTCCAAGAAAAACATCTCATGGCTACTTATACTACCATCGGATAAAAATTGAGTATTCAACTGCTTTAGAAGTCCGTTTTTGACACCTTGTAATTTCTTCAGGGTCTCATAGTTCTTCTTTTCAAGTTCAGTCATCTTCTCTGGGCTCTGTTTTTCCAAAATATCCTTGATTTGGTTAATTTGATTTTTATCACCCGTAATATCTGGATCAAGGCTGTGTCCACCAGAATTTTCAAGGAGATAATCCTCTCCCAAGTATACACCTAAAAAAGGCTTTGAGATATTGTTAAGAAAGTCATCTTGAGTCCGGATTCGTACTACTTGACCTGTGAATGTCTTTTGTTTATTGATTATCTTCTCCCTTGCCGAATCCCACGGAGTCAGATAATCTATGATTTTATCTTCAGATTTGATAAGACCTTCTAAGTAGAGAGGCGCTGAGTTATATACCACAGTACGGGGAGCGTTATACTCTAAGGCCACCCTCTGAGCGATGTTCCCTCCTAAAGAATGTCCAGTTAGAGTAATATTATCCCCATATCTCTGTCGAATCCTTTCGTAAAATGTGAAAGCTTCATCATAATGAAAACCGAGCGCCATAGCTATACTACCGACATCTGTCGCTATATCTTTTCTGAAATCCCCATTAGGATTCGTTCCCGTATAGGCTATAATCACCTCTCCACTGTCCTTATCTAGGAAGGCTGTACCACTTGTACCGGAGGACTTATCATGAAAATCATCTAGATATTGGAGGTTGGGAGGGAGTTTTTTCTTAGAGTACTTTTCTACATATTGAATTACATTATTGTCAGTTGCTCCCTGATTAACTCGCACATTCTCAAATTCATAAGTTAAATTAGAAGCATCTAAGGTTGGCACATTACTATTTGGCATCTATCTTCTCCATACTCTTACTTTTTCCTGTTATAAGTTCTGAATGAGATATATTTTCTCCGTCAAAAACCACAGGATAACCGTATTCATAGCCAATAGTTGCAGAGTGGTCTGCACTAATAAAAAGGTCTAACGACTCACTTGTTCGTATATGGAAGTAATCCTGAATAATTTTACTATTTACATTTTTATAAGTAATAGAAGCATCACCAGTCTCCCAATTATAGTACGTTTTTTTGAGTTCCAATTGAGACAAAATTGCTTTATTTAGTTCTAACTTTTGAAATAAAAACCCATCATAAAACAAATCATCTTTAGAAACTTCTGGATTCAAAAATTCCAATCCTTTTTTAGTGTACACAATACGGCTTTCTAAAAGCACTTTTTCTTCATAAGGATTACCTTGAGCTTCTATTCTTTTAAAATTGCCAGTTATTTCTTTTGTTTCTGCGTTTCCTACGAGTTCAATCTTCTGGTAACGAGAATAGTCCTTCGTCTCATCGTAAGTATCAATACTTCTAATCTCAAATCCTTCCGGAAATTGCTTAAACAAGTCAAAGAGATTTTCAGTTGGATATACACGACTAACCTCAGAGACTTTGTTCTCAATCCATGCTCGACTGTTCTTATTTTCTCCACATCCTGCCAATCCTATCATTATCAATCCTCCTAAAAGTACCATTGTGAGAAAAGTGTGTTTTTTCATAACCTTCTCCTTATTTACAATATTCAATAAAATAGCTAACCGTCATTCCCTTATAGTATACCATAAAAGCAACAATTCCTTGCATTCTCAAATTCATAAGCCAGGTTCGCTGCATCTAGGGTGGCAATACCACTATTCGCTGTATCCTTTTTACTCATACTTCTCTCCTAATTCGATACTCTCTCCTCAAAATAATAGCCATCATTAAAATCAACAGTAACAGAATAGTAATAAAAGTCATCTAACCTCAAAGAACTACCAAATCCTAGCACTGTTTCATCTTGTTGCTGTTTATTAAAATATTGGTTAATCGTTGTGTTTTTAATAATATAATCTATATCAAAAGAACCATTGTTTCCATTAAAATGTTTGTTTTTTAATGATAATTTGCTTAAAAATCCTTTATCTATACCAAGTTTTTGAAACAAGAAACCATCAAACTTCCATATTTTTTTAGCGGTTTCTTCATCAGAAAAAATAAATTTATTGGCTACATATTGAACACTTACTACCACTTCATCGCTCTTTGGTGCATCATCCTTCGCTGGAATTTTAACAAGAGTACCTGTTATTGTATGCGATGTTGCATCACCTGTCAGCTTAATTTCCGTGATGAAATCGTCAATTCCATCACTTTTCTTTTTAAAATAGACCTGCTCAATCTCAAAACCTTCCGGAAATTGCTTAAACAAGTCAAAGAGATTCTCGGTTGGATAGACGCGACTAACCTCAGATACTTTGTTTTCAATCCATTCTCGACTGTTTTTATTTTCTCCACATCCTGTTAATCCTATCATGATCAATCCTCCTAAAAGTACCATTGTGAGAAATACGCGTTTTTTCATAACCTTCTCCTTATTTATGATATTCAACAAAATAGCTAACCATAATTCCCTTATAGTATACCATAAAAGAAACATTTCCTTGTATCTTACTCAAATTCGTAAGTCAGATTAGACGCATCTAAAGTTGGAATTCCACTATTCACATATTTTTTATCTACCATTTAATTTCCCCTTAATTCGATACCGTTTCTATGAATGTATAAACATTATCGTAGTTGATAGTTATTGAATAATAGAAATAATCATCGTTTCGGTATGAACTTCCAAAACCTAATGTTGCTTGTTCATTTTCATCTTTTTTAAAATACTGATTGATAGTTTGATTCCGAACTAAATAATCAATATCAAATGCTCCATTATTGCCATTATAACTCTTGGATTTCATAGACATTGAAGATAGAAATGAGTAATCAATTGTTAACTTTTGAAATAAAAATCCATCAAAAGGCCATAGTTCTTTCGCCTTCTTCTCATCAGAAAAGATAAACTTCCCATCAACATAATCTACTTTTATAGTTTCTTCTGGCTTTTCAGTAATATCTTCAGAAGCACGTGTCTTAGTTAGAACTCCAGAAATCGTTTGATTGCTACTATCCCCTTGTAAAGTGATTTCAATAAGATAGGTTCCACGTTTTATATACACTTGATTTACTTTAAACCCCTCCGGAAATTGCTTAAACAAGTCAAACAGATCCTCGGTTGGATAGACTCGACTGACTTCAGAGACTTTATTCTCAATCCATTCTCGGCTGTTCTTATTTTCTCCACATCCTGTTAATCCTATCATGATCAATCCTCCTAAAAGTGCCATTGTGAGAAATACGCGTTTTTTCATAACCTTCTCCTTATTTATAATATTCAATAAAATAGCTAACCGTCATTCCCTTATAGTATACCATAAAAGCAACAATTCCTTTCATCTTGTTCAAATTCGTAAGTCAGATTAGACGCATATAAAGTAGCGATCCCACTACTCACAATTTTTTTATCTACCATTTATGTTCCCCTTAATTCGATACCGTTTCTATAAATGTATAAACATTATCATAGTGAACAGTTATTGAATAATAGTAATAATCGTCGTTTCGGTATGAGCTTCCAAAACCTAATGTTGCTTGTTCATTTTCATCTTTTTTAAAATACTGATTGATAGTTTGATTCCGAACCAAATAATCAATATCAAATGCTCCGTTATTGCCATTATAACTCTTGGATTTCATAGACATTGAAGATAGAAAAGAGTGATTAATTGTTAACTTTTGAAATAAAAAAAGAGCTAGCCTAAGCTAACTCTTATCCTATGCGGAGAGAGGGACTTGAACCCTCACGACCTAAAGCGGTCACAGGATCCTTAGTCCTGCGCGTCTGCCAATTCCGCCATCCCCGCGTCGATTACTTTACTAGTATATCAACTTTTGGGATTCTTGTCAACACTTTTTTTCAATTTTTTTCATTTCATCAACCAAATTACTCAGAAATTTCATTTAGATTTTCATCTACTAACTTAGCTCCAAGTGTGTTTTTGAAATGACCTAGGGCAAATTGATGATTTTCAGGCCAGATGGAAGCAACGGCTGGTTTAACAATCTCGATATCATATCCTAGATTATAGGCATCTATAGCTGTATGCAGGACACAGATATCCGTCAAGACTCCTGTTAAGATAACTGTTGAAATTCTACGCTCTCTCAAGCGGATATCCAGGTCAGTCCCTGAAAATGCTGAATAATGGCGTTTATCCATCCAAAAGACACGACTGTCTGAACCATGCTCCTGATAAAAGGTTCCCAAATCTCCGTATAAATTACGCCCACTAGTCCCAATCAAATTGTGAGGAGGAAATAATTTGCTTTCTGGATGGAAACAATCGTTTTCTTCATGAGCATCAATGGTAAAGAAGATGTAATCTCCTCTTTCAAAAGCTAATCGAGTTACCTTGCTGATGGCATCCGAAATTGCCTGAGCTGGAGCTCCTGCTGTCAATTTTCCACTATCAGCAACAAAATCTTCTGTATAATCAATCGAAATCAAAGCCTTAGTCATTAGTAATCTCTTTTCTTCACTTCTTCAAAAATATCTGAAATCAAGACCTTAAGATAGGTTCCCTTCATTCCAAGTGAGCGACTTTCAATAATCCCTGCCGACTCAAGTTTACGAAGGGCATTGACAATCACAGAGCGAGTGATTCCGATACGATCTGCAATCACTGACGCAGTCAACTGCCCTTCATTTCCATTTAATTCCCCTAAAATTGCTGAAACAGCACGGAGTTCGGAGTAAGAAAGGGTATTAACCGCCATGGTAACAGCAGTACGGCGACGAATATTTTTCTCATCTTCTTCACGTTGGAAATTAAGGAGTTGAATCCCAACAACGGTACTCGCAATCTCAACAAGGATCAAGTCCTCATCTTCGAATTTTTTATCATTTCGCCAAATAATCAAAGAACCAAGGCGAATCCCTGATACATGAATCGGTGCAATGGTCGTCAAACCATCTGGAAAGTCGGCACGACTTTCCACAGGGAAAATACTCAAATCATGATCAACTGTCAGATTGGCTTCTGTATCGTAAATCATGTTCGCACCTTGAATGTAGTCATCTGGGAAAATCTTAGTTTGGAAGAATTGCTCTACACGATCTGTATTGGTTTTGTAACGCATAAAATAGCCAAGGAGACGTCCCTTGCTATTGACGATACAGGCGTTACAGTCAATAATATCTGCCAATTGACGGGTAATCGCATTGTAGGGAAGTTCTTCCTGCAACTGCTCGTCTGAGCGCTTCAGGATAGAAGTAATTTTTCTAGTTTTTTCTAATAAATGTGCCATTTTTCACCTCGAATTTAATCGCTATCATTATAACATAAACAGCTTGAATTTTCAATTATTATCTGAAAATTGCTTATTTAATTGCAATTTAAAAAAACAAGAATATTTTTAATTAAATTGCTTCTTTTCTATTGACAAGCCCCCTATTTTTGTGTATTATAATATTATAAGAAGATAATATATCTATTTTATTTATCTTTCTTTTCCATTCGGTCTCCTTATATAAAAAAGCGATTCATTTTGAACCGCTTTTTCTTATTTATCGCCCTTGTTACGAATAACAAAGCCTGTTTGCTTTTCGCTTGAAGTATTGCGTGGTTTTTTATTATCCTTACGGTAACGTTTTTCCTTATCAAAACGATCATTGCCACGACTTCCTTTTTTGAAATCATCACGAGGACCATTGCCACGGCGATCACGGTCTCGACGGTCGTCCCCACGACGGCCTCCACGACCTCCCTTAGCTTTACCACCGAAGCCATTACCTGATGGTTTAAATGGCAGTGGTTTTTCACGTGCAATCTCCACTTCAGGAAGACTATCTGGGTCTTGAACAGTCAGACTCAAGATATACATTGCCAATTCTTCTGGAGTAAATTCGGCAACTAGCTTACGAGCATCTTTACCAAATTTCTCAAAGTTGGCACGGATAGTCTCATCTGCAAAATCACGTTCAATTTTCTTGAGAGCTACGTGTTTTTTAGCTTGGAAGGCTTCTTCTGCACTTGCAGGTTTGAGACCTTTCATACGTTTCTTAGTCAAGTTTTCAATGATTTGAAGGTAGCCCATTTCATTTGGTGAAACGAAAGTAATAGACTGACCTGACTTACCAGCACGACCTGTACGACCGATACGGTGAACATAACTTTCAGGATCTTGTGGAATATCGTAGTTATAGACATGGGTCACACCTGAAATATCCAACCCACGCGCTGCAACGTCTGTCGCAACCAAAACATCAAGATTGCCATTTTTAAAGTCACGAAGGACACGAAGACGTTTGTTTTGGTCTAGGTCTCCATGAATTCCTTCTGCACGGAAGCCACGGATTTTCAAACCACGAGTCAATTCATCTACACGGCGTTTTGTACGACCAAATACGATAGCAAGTTCTGGCTGTTCCACATCCATGAGACGAGTCATGGTATCAAATTTTTCTTGTTCTTTAACACGGATATAGTATTGATCAACCAATTCTGTTGTCAATTCCTTAGCCGCAATCTTGACATGCTCAGGTTCTTTCATAAACTGAACACCGATACGTTTTATGGCATCTGGCATAGTTGCTGAGAAAAGTAAGGTTTGACGGCTTTCAGGGACACGGGAGATGATAGCTTCAATGTCTTCAAGGAAGCCCATGTTGAGCATTTCATCCGCTTCGTCAAGGATAAGAGTTTCAATATCTTGTAATTTCAAGGCCTTGCGTTTAATCAAGTCCAAAAGGCGACCTGGAGTTCCCACCACGATATGGGCACCAGATTTAAGAGCCTTAATTTGTTTTTCAATGCTTGATCCGCCATATACTGAGCGGACTTTGACTCCTTTACTACGACCAAAGCGGAAGAGTTCTTCTTGACTTTGGACAGCTAGTTCACGAGTTGGAGCGATGACCAAGGCTTGGATAGTCGCTTCTTCTGTACGGATTTTTTCAAGGGTAGGCAAGCCAAAGGCTGCAGTTTTTCCTGTACCAGTCTGAGCTTGACCGATAACGTCCTTGCCTTCAAGAGCCAAGGGAATAGTTTGTTCTTGGATAGGACTAGCTTCTACAAAACCAGCTTTTTCAATCTCTGCTAGCAAATCAGCAGACAAGTTTAATTCATTAAATTTCACGTTATTCTTCTTTCTAAAGGTGGTGCGAAGCCACCCTATAGGGCTTAGTTTATACTTTTCTTTTTATGACGTATTTTCATATACTGGATATAAAATCGTGTTGCTTCTTTTCCACAAAAGAAAAGTACTGTTTTCTTTGCAACCTATCTAGTATAACACAAGAGAGAAGCAAAAGATAGCCTAATCCTTCGATAATGTTATGTAAACGATTTTTCTGAGAAAATGAGGCTATAATTTCCACTATTTCATAAACTTTTTTAAAGCGTAGCAGAATTGTGCAAAAGTTTTTTTCTTGTGCTAGAATGAAAATCGAATAGGAGGAACTCTAAATGTTAACTTATGATTTAATCGTTATCGGATTTGGTAAAGCTGGTAAAACACTAGCTGGTAAATTGGCTTCAGCTGGCAAAAAAGTTGCCCTCGTTGAACGTAGCAAAGCTATGTACGGTGGAACTTGTATCAACATCGGATGTATCCCAACTAAAACTTTGCTAGTTGCTGCTGAGAAAGACTTGTCTTTTGAAGAAGTGATTGCTACCAAAAACACTATCACTGGTCGCCTTAACGGTAAAAACTATGCGACTGTTGCTGGTACAGGTGTGGATATCTTTGATGCGGAAGCTCACTTCCTTTCAAATAAAGTCATCGAAATCCAAGCTGGTGATGAAAAGAAAGAACTGACCGCTGAAACAATCGTCATCAACACTGGTGCTGTTTCAAATGTCTTGCCAATCCCTGGACTTGCTACAAGCAAGAACGTCTTTGACTCAACAGGTATCCAAAACTTGGACAAATTGCCTGAAAAACTTGGAGTCCTTGGTGGCGGAAATATCGGTCTTGAATTTGCTGGCCTTTACAATAAACTAGGAAGCAAGGTTACAGTCCTAGATGCCTTGGATACATTCCTACCTCGTGCAGAACCTTCAATCGCAGCACTTGCTAAGCAATACATGGAAGAAGACGGTATTGAATTGCTTCAAAACATCCGTACCACTGAAATTAAAAACGACGGTGACCAAGTGCTTGTCGTAACTGAAAACGAAACTTACCGTTTCGATGCCCTTCTCTACGCAACCGGACGCAAACCAAATGTAGAACCACTTCAACTTGAAAATACAGATATTGAACTAACTGAACGTGGTGCTATTAAAGTGGACAAACATTGTCAAACAAACGTTCCTGGTGTCTTTGCAGTTGGAGATGTCAACGGTGGACTTCAATTTACTTACATTTCACTTGATGACTTCCGTGTTGTTTACAGCTACCTTGCTGGAGATGGCAGCTACACACTTGAAGATCGTCTCAATGTACCAAACACCATGTTTATCACACCTGCCCTTTCACAAGTTGGTTTGACTGAAAGCCAAGCAGCTGATTTGAAACTTCCATACGCCGTTAAGGAAATCCCTGTTGCAGCAATGCCTCGTGGTCACGTAAACGGAGACCTTCGCGGAGCTTTCAAAGCTGTTGTTAATACTGAAACAAAAGAAATTCTTGGAGCAAGCATCTTCTCAGAAGGATCTCAAGAAATCATCAACATCATCACTGTTGCTATGGACAACAAGATTCCTTACACTTACTTCACAAAACAAATTTTCACTCACCCAACCTTGGCTGAGAACTTGAATGACTTGTTTGCGATTTAAGTTGAGATTTAATCATATCGAACAGCTCTCCTTGGGCTGTTTTTATTTCTGCGAAATCTCAAATCTGTCTTTTCCTTCTTTTATGATATAATAGAAACATGAAATTAAAAACTACTTTGGGCCTTCTTGCCGGGCGTTCTTCCCACTTCATTTTAAGCCGTCTTGGCCGAGGGAGTACGCTTCCAGGAAAAGTCGCCCTTCAATTTGATAAAGATATTTTACAAAACCTAGCTAAGAACTACGAGATTGTCGTGATCACTGGAACCAACGGAAAAACCTTGACAACTGCCCTCACTGTCGGCATTTTAAAAGAGGTTTATGGTCAAGTTCTGACCAATCCAAGCGGTGCCAACATGATTACAGGGATTGCGACAACTTTCCTGACTGCCAAATCTTCTAAAACTGGAAAAAACATTGCAGTATTAGAAATCGACGAGGCCAGTCTATCTCGTATCTGTGACTATATCCAGCCAAGCTTATTTGTCATCACCAATATCTTCCGTGACCAGATGGACCGCTATGGTGAGATTTACACAACTTACAAGATGATTTTGGATGCTATTCGTAAAGTGCCTACGGCTACTGTTCTCCTTAATGGAGACAGTCCACTTTTCTACAAGCCAGCTATTCCAAATCCTGTACAGTATTTTGGTTTTGACTTAGAAAAAGGACCCGCTCGAGAAACTCACTACAATACAGAAGGAATTCTCTGCCCTGACTGCCAAGGCATCCTCAAATATGAGCACAATACCTATGCAAACTTGGGTGCCTATATCTGTGAAGGCTGTGGATGTAAACGTCCTGATCTCGACTATCGCTTGACAGAACTAGTTGAGTTGACCAACAATCGCTCTCGCTTTGTCATTGACGGACAAGAATACGGTATTCAAATCGGTGGACTCTACAATATCTACAACGCCCTAGCAGCGGTTGCCATCGCCCGTTTCCTCGGCGCAGATTCACAACTCATCAAGCAAGGATTTGATAAGAGCCGTGCTGTCTTTGGACGCCAAGAAACCTTCCATATCGGTGACAAGGAATGCACCCTTGTTTTGATTAAAAATCCTGTCGGTGCAACTCAGGCGATTGAAATGATTAAGCTAGCTCCTTATCCATTTAGCCTATCTGTTCTCCTAAATGCCAACTATGCAGATGGAATTGATACCAGCTGGATCTGGGATGCTGATTTTGAACAAATCACTGAGATGGATATTCCAGAAATTAACGCTGGCGGTGTTCGTCATTCTGAAATCGCACGTCGCCTCCGAGTGACAGGCTATCCAGCTGAGAAAATCACTGAAATAAGTAGTCTGGAACAAGTTCTTAAGACCATTGAAAACCAAGACTGCAAGCATGCTTATATTCTGGCAACTTATACTGCTATGCTTGAATTCCGCGAACTGCTGGCTAGTCGTCAGATTGTTAGAAAGGAGATGAACTAATGGTTTATACTTCACTTTCCTCAAAAGATGGCAATTACCCCTATCAGCTCAACATTGCCCACCTCTACGGAAACCTCATGAATACCTATGGGGACAATGGAAACATCCTCATGCTCAAGTATGTTGCTGAAAAATTGGGAGCCTATGTGACAGTTGACATCGTTTCACTTCATGATGATTTTGATGAAAACCACTACGACATTACCTTTTTCGGTGGCGGTCAGGACTTTGAACAAAGTATTATTGCAGACGACCTACCTGCTA
Organism: Streptococcus mitis; assembly: GCF_000722755.1. GTDB lineage: Bacteria > Bacillota > Bacilli > Lactobacillales > Streptococcaceae > Streptococcus > Streptococcus mitis_CM. The sequence goes on from NZ_JPFY01000012.1 coordinate 119,361, forward strand.
AAAAAGAGAGCATTGACAACTACATCCAAAACGACGGTGTGGTTCTGGCTATCTGCGGTGGTTTCCAACTATTGGGGCAATATTATGTTGAAGCTTCAGGGAGACGCATCGAAGGGCTAGGTGTCATGGGCCACTACACCCTCAACCAGACCAATAACCGTTTTATCGGTGATATCAAAATTCATAATGAAGATTTCAATGAAACCTACTATGGATTTGAGAATCATCAGGGCCGTACCTTCCTCTCAGATGATCAAAAACCACTGGGACAGGTTGTCTATGGAAATGGAAATAACGAGGAAAAAGTCGGCGAAGGGGTTCATTATAAGAATGTCTTTGGTTCCTACTTCCACGGGCCTATCCTCTCTCGTAATGCCAATCTGGCATATCGCCTAGTCACTACCGCCCTCAAGAAGAAATATGGTCAGGACATCCAACTCCCTGCCTATGAGGACATTCTCAGCCAAGAAATCGCTGAGGAATACAGCGACGTGAAAAGCAAGGCAGACTTTTCTTAAACAAAGGAAAATGATATCAAAGAACTCCGTTATCTTGTCGGAGTTCTTTTTGTCTTTTCTTTAACCCTTCTCCCTTGCATTTTCTCTCATTTTTTGCCAAAATAGAGGGGTAGAAAGAAGGTAGCATATGTCTAAATTACAACAAATCGTAACATATCTTGAATCAGAAAAACTAGACGTCGCTGTCGTATCTGACCCCGTCACAATCAATTACCTCACTGGCTTTTACAGTGATCCCCATGAACGCCAAATGTTCCTTTTTGTCCTAGCGGATCAGGAACCCCTCCTCTTTGTCCCAGCCCTTGAAGTTGAGCGTGCAAGCAGCACTGTTTCCTTCCCAGTTGTGGGCTATGTGGATTCTGAAAATCCATGGCAAAAAATGAAACATGCTCTTCCACAGCTTGATTTCAAACGTGTCGCTGTTGAGTTTGACAATCTCATCTTGACCAAATACCATGGCTTGAAAACAGTTTTTGAAACTGCTGAGTTTGACAACCTCACTCCTCGTATCCAACGCATGCGCCTCGTCAAATCAGCTGACGAAGTGCAAAAAATGATGGTTGCAGGTCTCTATGCGGACAAAGCTGTTAAGGTTGGTTTTGACAATATTTCTCTTGATAAGACTGAAACAGATATCATCGCCCAAATTGACTTTGCCATGAAACGTGAAGGCTATGAAATGAGTTTTGATACCATGGTCTTGACCGGTGATAATGCTGCAAATCCACACGGCATTCCAGCAGCTAATAAGGTTGAAAATGATGCTCTTCTCCTCTTTGACCTCGGTGTTCTGGTCAATGGCTATGCGTCAGATATGACTCGTACAGTCGCTGTTGGTAAACCTGACCTATTCAAGAAAGACATTTACAACTTGACTCTTGAAGCCCAACAAGCTGCTCTTGACTTTATCAAACCAGGTGTGACTGCCCATGAAGTGGACCGCGCTGCCCGTGAGGTCATCGAAAAAGCTGCTTACGGCGAGTACTTCAACCACCGTCTTGGTCACGGTATCGGTATGGATGTCCACGAATTCCCCTCTATCATGGAAGGAAACGACATGGTCATCGAAGAAGGCATGTGCTTCTCTGTTGAACCAGGTATCTATATCCCTGGTAAAGTCGGTGTCCGTATCGAAGACTGCGGTGTTGTTACCAAGGATGGCTTCGACCTCTTTACAAGCACCAGCAAAGACTTGCTTTATTTTGATTAATGGTATTATCTTATGTTAAATGATCTCTTTAAATTTGTAGATAATGTTACTAATGAAACTTCTAAAGTCGTAAATGATATCGTTAATGAATCTTCAAAGGTTGTAAATAATATTGCAAATGAATCCTCAAAAGTTGTAAATGATATTGCAAACGAGACTGCAAAAGCCGTGAAAATAGTTGTAGATGAAACTTCCAAAATAACGACCAATACTGTAGATGGAGCTGTTTGTATTGCCAATAATACTATGACAGGAATTTCTAATTTTATAAGTGTACCTGGTAAAGTTGTAAATTTAATGTTTGAAATACACTCATGGAATAATCAAGAGCGTCTTGAAAAGAAACAAGACGAAGAACGTAGACAAACTTTATCCATTCAATTCCCTGAATTCTTAAATCAAGAAGAGTTTAATAGAATAATTCATGAAGAAGCTAATCAAATTATTCGAATTAAAAAAATAGAAATTAATCAAGCTTTAATTAATTTTGAGGTGTATTCAATTAGTAGGATTTCAACTTGGTTTTTTACTTTAGATTATAATGATTATGGAAGTTTAACGGGGAAAGTTAGAATTTCAAGAGATAATACTGACTCAAGTATCCCTAAAAATATTAGTTTGCGAATTTCTGAGCGACTTAATGCCATTTTAAAAAATCAGTATATCCTTTCACCTGACGATTATGATATTTTACTTACAAAAGAACCTACAGACGTAAAAGAGATTTTTGAAAATTTTGGATTTCATAATGTAACATTACTTGAAGAAAGATATGAAAAATTACCTCATTTTATTAAGAATTACAAAATACATAGCATTACAATAGGAAATTGTAAATATTTTGATAAAGATTCCTATTTTGATAGTAATTCTTCTGTTATGATTTCCTATTATCTACAAGAAAACCAATAATAAAAACGTAAAGTTAGCAGAAAAATCATTACTACTAACTTTACGTTTTTTAATCTTTACTTAATTTTCTTAATACTCTGACTAAGCACAAATCCTACAATCATCCCTACCATATTTTGCATGAAATTTGGTAAAATTTCTGGTAGGGCTGCAGCCCAGCCATTCATCAATGTAGAACCCAAGGCGTAGCCCCCTACCATGGAAATCGTTGCTAAGATAAGGCCTAACCACTGAGTTTTTCCTTTAAATCCTGCGAAAAATCCCTGCAAGCCATGGTTGACCAAGCTAAAGAACATCCACTGAGGATAGCCTGATAAGAGGTCAATCAAGAAACCTGCTAGTCCTCCTACTACAGCCCCTTCACGACTACCAAAGTAGAAGGCCGTAAAGAAGACACCAGCATCTAAAAGAGTTAGAATGCCTGTCGGTGTTGGAATTTTTAAGAAATAGCCTAGAACCACAGAAAGGGCGGTTAATAGGGATACAAGGGCGATTTTAGTTGTTTTGGTTTGCTTCATATTGTCTTACTCCATACTGATCTGCTTGTGCAATGGCACGGTAAACGAAAGCCTTAGAGCTTTCTACTGCTAGTAAAAGTTCATCACCTTTAAGCAAGTGACTGGCAATGCTAGAAGCAAAGGTACAACCTGCACCAGCATTTTGCCCTTGGATGACAGGATTTTCTAAGACTGTAAAGGTTTGTCCATCATAAAAGACATCTACAGCCTTGTCCTGACTAAGGCGATTGCCTCCCTTGATAATGACTGCTGGTGCTCCTAAGTCATGCAATTTCTGTGCTGCAGCCCTCATGTCTTCCAAGGTTTTAATTTCCTGACCAGCCAATAATTCTGCTTCAGGAAGATTAGGCGTAATCACACTAACATAAGGGAAAAAACGAATCAACTCTTGGCAGAGTTCACTAACTGCTACGTCGTGCGTTTCCTTGCAGACTAAGACAGGGTCCAGAACCACAGGCACTCCTGGGCGTTGCTTGATAAAGTCCAATGCCTTTTCAGCCACACTGACAGTTGGTAGAAGACCAATCTTAATCCCTGCAAATTCCACATCACGCAAGCTATCTAATTCATGTTGAAAAATGGTATCGTCAGTTGGAAAGACTTCAAATCCTTTTTCTGTCAAGGCTGTCAAACAAGTCACTGCTACAAAGCCATGCAAGCCGTTCAAGGTATAGGTAGCCAAATCCGCGGACAAACCACCACCACTAAAAATATCATTTCCAGAAAGTGCTAAAATACGATTATTCTTCATAACGAATCTCCTTTAAATACAAGCCATTTGGTGCTGCAGTGGGACCTGCAAGCTGCCTGTCCTTTTTCTCCAAGATGAGGTCAATCTGCTCTACTGGCATGCGATTATTGCCGATTTTGAGCAGTGTCCCCACCATATTCCGGATTTGCTTATACAAGAAACCATTTCCTGAAAAGGTAAAGGTCAAAAACTGACCTGTTTCATCAACTGTTAAACTAGCTTCTGTGATGGTGCGAACCTTATCCTCTACACTAGTCCCAGAGGCTGTAAAGCCGGTGAAATCATGAGTACCTTCTAATTTTTTGACAGCCTCCTGCATCCGTTCCACATCGAGTGGATAGGGAAAGTGAGTGGCATAGTGACGGCGCATCGGATTCTTGGGACGACCCCTATCCACAATAAATTCATAGGTCTTGCTATGCTTGGCATAACGGCAATGAAAATCATCCGCCACAAGCTCAATCGAGATCACATCAATATCTTCAGGGGACTGAGTGTCTAGAGCAAAACGGAGCTTCTCCTCATCCATCTGATAAGGTAGATCAAAATGAAGCACCTGTCCCAGGGCATGAACCCCACTATCTGTCCTACCAGCACCGTGAACAGTAATGGCTTGCCCTTTATTTAACTTGGTCAAGGTTTTTTCAATTTCTTCCTGAACGCTACGCGCATGAGGCTGGCGCTGAAAACCAGCAAAGGCATAACCATCATAGGAAATAGTTGCTTTATATCTCGTCATAACTTCTATTTTATCAAGAAAATAATCTGTAAACAAGGTTCTAAAACAAATATTGTCTGGGTACAAAATTCACAAAAAGAAAAACTTAGGAAACCAATCCTAAGCTCTCTTTTGAAGTAGGTACATGACAAAGATAGAGGTTACAATCAACCATGAGCCTAAAATGGCAAAGACCAACATCCCATTGTGAGTTAGTAAGCCAATTGCACCTAGAACGAATGGAGTCGTAAAGGCTCCGAAACTACAGCCTAAAACTGCAAATGAAGTTGCTTGATTGAGGAGTTTAGCTGGAATTCTTTCAGAGACAAGTTGAAAGACCGTCGTCAAGGCTACACTGTAGGCAAAACCAGCAAGAATGCTTCCTGCCACTACCACCCACAAGGATGGAGACAAGGCAATCACAATTTGCCCTAAGCCGAAGGTAATACCAGACCAGAGGAGCAGTTTCTCTTTAAAGATAGAAATCAAGAAAGAGAAACTCACACCAGCTACAATCCCGATTAACTGCATGACACTAAGAACAAAACTAGATAACTGGGCATCTCCCAGTCCTCTTTCCACCATCAGGCTTGGAATACGAATAGTAATAGCCGTATTGGTACAAACTACAACTGCCGCTTCAATAGCTAAGATAAAAATCAAGCCCTTCATTTCCCGAGTTAAACGACTTACTTCCTTCGTTTTTTTCTTGACTTCTTTCTTTTCCTTTCCATAAGGGACAAAGAGCAGATAAAGGGTCAGTACCAAAAATCCAGCACTATAGGCTAGGAAGGTAGCTGTCCAACCAAAGGACAACAATTGACCGACTGCCAAGGTGATGAGAGATGCCCCAACGACCTCTGCAGAACCGCGTAGCCCTAACATCTGAATTCGTGTTTTTCCTTGATAACGTTCACTGATAATAGAAATAGCCTTGGCATTGATCATCCCAACTCCCAAACCAAAGAGAATCCGTGTTCCAAAGACAAAAGGATAGGCTTGATACCAGAAGGGAGCCGTCCCGCTCAGTGATAAAATCAGCAATCCCAAACTAATCTGTAATCGCTCAGGAAATATTTTTTCTAAGAAACCATTTAGTAGTAACATAATCATGATTCCAAAGGATGGCAAGCTCGCCAAGAGCTCAATTTGTTCCTTAGGATAACCTTGATAATAGTCAAACATGGCTGGCAGTGCACTCGAGATGGAAAATGATGTAATCAAAACGAGGGAGAGAGCCAAAATACTGGCTCGTTCTAAAAATTGTTTCATGAAATCTCTTTCTATATTTCTCTTAATCTTCTGTCTTTTTGATAGTTATCAAATAAGCAAGAAAAGAAGAAGTCTCATTGGATTGTAGACTCCTTCTTAAACTAGAAAATGAATCCCTTGTATCTTAGGATGACTTTCTCTTGATTTGCTTGATAAAGTAGAAGATAAATCCTGCTACCATATAGGCAACAAAGATAATCAGACACCACTTGAACACGACATCCCACCCCTTGTTCACATTCAAAAAGAAGTAAGGGAAGGGACTGACCTTAGAATTAGGAACATCAAGTTTCAGTACCAAGCCATTAAAAAGAGCAAAAATCATATACAGCAAGGGTAAAATCGTCCACACAACTGGATCCCAGATTTTGTATTGACCCTGTTTGTCAAAAAAGAGGGTATCTGCTAAAAACCAGAGGGGAACGATATAGTGGCAAAGAAAATTTTCTAGAGTATAGAAATTAGTCGCAATGGGCGCTAAGAGGAAATGGTAAATCACACAAGTAATCATGATACTCATGGTGACCCCACCTTTTAAGCGCAAGAGACTAGGCCTTTGCCAGTTTTCACCTAAACGGCTCATAACCTTTAGGAGATAGAGCGTAAAAATCGCAACTAAAAGGTTGGACAGAACCGTATAATAGAGAAGCATCCCAAATCCACCATGCTTGGCGATTTCAAGATAAACTCCAGTAAAAGCCGCTAGAAACAAGAAGATACGGCTATAAAATACAAGTTTATAGTGTTTTGACATGCTTAAATTTTCTTCACAAACTCTGATTTGAGTTTCATGGCACCGAAGCCATCGATTTTACAGTCGATATTGTGGTCGCCTTCTACGATGCGGATATTTTTCACGCGCGTCCCTTGTTTCAAATCTTTTGGCGCACCTTTTACTTTCAAGTCCTTGATGAGGGTTACAGTATCACCGTCAGCCAATTTATTTCCGTTGGCATCGATAGCAACAAGGCCCTCTTCTACATCTGCAACTTCAGCAGGATTCCACTCATAAGCACACTCTGGGCAAACCAGTAGGGCACCGTCTTCGTAGACATACTCTGAGTTACATTTTGGGCAATTTGGTAAGTTGTTCATGGTTTCTCCTTATCATCATTCACTATTCTTTGAAAATCAAAATTTCTCGAACAGCAACTATTATACCTTAAAATCAGCATTTTGACAAATGAGTCGCCGGAGGAGCAAAGAAAAAATCATGTAACTTTGTCTGCTACATGATTTTTAAAAGATAGTTTATCATGAGTAGTGATACAGAAACTCATGATAGAAAGGGATGCATTTATCTTACAAACCAGGTGCTTGTCCAAGTTCTGCGGCAAGCATCCAAATTGTTTTATCAGTTTCAGTTTTAGCATCTGAGAAGATACCGTTTGTCACATCGTCACCCTCTTCATCAGTGACATCCAAACCTTTTTGGAAGAGTTCTGATAAGTAACGGTAGATAGCAAGCACACGTTCCAAGCTTTCTTCAACATTACGGTATTCACCAGCTTCTTCCTCGATTTCACTGTTTTGAAGGAATTCTGTCAAAGTAGAGAATGGGCTACCACCAAGTGTGATCAAGCGTTCGCTGATTTCATCTAATTGACCATCAAGAGCATCCATGTACTCATCCATTTTTGGATGCCATACAAGGAAACCACGGCCACGCATGTACCAGTGTACTTGGTGCAAGGCAACGTGGGCTACGTACAAATCAGCAACAGCTTGGTTCAATACTTCCTTTGTTTTTGCCAATGCTACTGGCGCTGCTTTTGTTAATGATGTTACGTCTTTTACTGCTTCTTTTTTCAATTCTACCATTTTATTTTACCTCATTCATTATTATTTGTAACCACTTCTTAGTGTTTACTCTCTTAGTATACTACTAAGTAAAACCAATAGCAAGCCAAATGACTCACATGAGAAAAGTTGCAATAGACTGATAATTTAAGAAAAGTTTAGTTGGTTCAGATTAGCTCACTTTATCAGATATACTTGAAAATTGGCTTTGGTAAAGTTCATAATAAAAGCCTTTTGCTTAGAGTAAGCTTTCGTAATTTCCCTGCTCAATAATCTGTCCATCCCTAAGAACGAGAATCTTATTTGCTTCTTAAATGGTCTAGAGACAATGGGAGATGACAAAGCTGGTCCTTCCTTTCATCAACCGTTTCATAGCTTTTTGAATCAAGAGTTCCAAACAGGTATCAACAGAGGAAGTCGCTTCATCCAAAATGAGAATTTTAGGATTAGCTAGAATAGCAAGCGCGATGGTCAACAGTTGTTTATGCCCGAGAGAAATATTGCTGGAGTCTTGGTTCATCTCCATGTTATAACCACTAGGAAGAGTTCGTATAAAATAGTCTACATTAGCCGCTTTAGTAGCAAAAAAGAAAGGACGATATATGTCCTTTCTCGATTTTAGTTTTTCTTCAACCCAATAATGTTGATAAAGAGTCGATTATTTTACAAAGTCAAGCAATGCCAAGAAGCTTTCAGCTTCAAGTGACGCACCACCAACAAGGGCACCGTCAACGTCTGGGCAAGCCATGTATGAAGCAACGTTTTCAGGTTTAACAGAACCACCGTATTGAACACGAACTTTGTCTGCAACTTCTTGACCAAAGTCAGCAGCTACAACGTCACGAACAACTTTACACATTTTTTGTGCGTCGTCTTGTGAAGCTGATTTACCAGTACCGATAGCCCAGATTGGCTCATAAGCGATAACTGAGGCAGCAACTTGTTCAGCAGTCAATCCAGCCAATGCAGCAGATACTTGAGCACCTACAAACTCAGCAGCTTTACCAGCTTCGTAAGTTTCAAGTGACTCACCACAACAGATGATTGGAAGCATACCGTTTGCAAAGATTGCTTTTGCTTTTTTGTTGATATCTTCGTCAGTTTCATGGAAGTAGTCACGGCGTTCTGAGTGACCGATAACAACGTAGTCAGTACCGATTTCTTTCAAAACTTGTGGGCTTGTTTCACCAGTGAAAGCACCTGCATTTTCAAAGTAGCAGTTTTGAGCAGCAACTTTAAGGTTTGAGCCTTTTGCAGCAGCAAGAACAGTTGTCAAATCAAGAGCTGGAGCTGCGATACCTGCTTCAACAAGATCTGATGAAGGAAGTTTTGATGCAACTGCTTCAACGAATGCTTTAGCCTCTTCTGGATTTTTGTTCATTTTCCAGTTACCAGCGATAAATGGTTTACGTGACATTTCACATACCTCTTTTTTCAATTTATTTTCTACTTATTTTATCACAATTAGACACAGCTTGCAAATCTTACTCGGATTTCAAGCCTGCTTACAAGGATTAATCCTTCCAGAGATCCATAGCATTTCTAAAATCTGCAGATACCTGTGTCAACTGAGGATTGCTTGCTTCTCTCTCTGCCCGTTTAGCCTCGATTTGAGCCACACTTTTGATACCTTCATGGCGCCAATTTCTCAAAATCGCCTGAATGTACTTCCAGTTTGGTTTCCCATTCAAAACCGCTTCACGAAGAGCTTCCTTAATCAAGTCAGCACTGGTTCCATCTTCCTTTAGCGTCTTGGTCAAATCCTCAATCTCAAAAGGAGTCAATAAGCGCCCTAACTCCTGCTGGAAAGTTTCCACCAAATCCTTAAGCTGGTTTTGAGGTGTCAGCTGGTCTGAACTTGAATGAACTGCTCCAAGCAGGTCATCCAAACGTTCTAATGCCAAACTAGCATCAAAAAGCAATTCAATTTCACCATTCAATTCGATAGTTCGATACTGAAGCAGTCCCCTCTCCGTCAGATTGGAAATAGCCTGATTGACATCCGAAATTTCCTTGCCAATCCTTTCAGCAATCTGGCTTGGAGACATCTCTTCCAAACCTGTCGTATTTTGCAAATAGAAAAATTGCCAGACCAGAAAATCGTCGCTAGAAGGAAAGAGTTCCTTAAAATGCAAGAGCAGGGCACTCGGTAAAACCAAGTTCCCTGATTTAAAAGCGTCTAAATATGTCATAATTCCTCTTATAAATACCCAAATGCAGATGCATCATCTTCTATTTTTCTCCAGTCAAAAGGGGTTTCCTGATAGACTGCATAATTCACCCAGTTGCTGAAAAAGAGGGCTGCTGATGAAGACCAACAAAGACAAGGTGTCTGGTTGACATCATCATCCTTAAAGTAATTTTCTGGAATATGAGGATCCAAACCTGCATCACGATCTCGGAAATATTCATTTGCCAAGGTATCACGGTCATACTCCAAATGCCCAAAACTATAAATTTCTCGTAAATCACGACTAGCTAAAATCGAAACCCCAACCTGCGGTCCTTCCGATAAAATCTCAAGATTGGTCTTGTTTAAGACCTCTTCCTTAGAAATCTCCGTGTGCCGTGAATGAGGGGATACATAGCTATCGTCAAAGCCTCTAAAGAGAAGGTGTCCTTCTTTTAAAGTATCCTGAGGATAGATACCTGATAATTTACTGTCCATCTGGTATTTTTCCACCCCATAACGCAGATAAAGACCAGCCTGAGCACCCCAGCAGATATGAAGCGTCGAATAGACGTGGGTCTTGGACCACTCGATTACCTGACTGAATTCCTCCCAATAGTCCACTTCCTCAAATGGTAAATGCTCAACTGGAGCACCCGTGATAATCATGCCATCAAAATACTCGTCCTTAACTTCAGGAAAAGTTTTATAAAAGGTCTCCATGTGCTCTGAACGAGTTGTCTTAGAACGGTGGCTTTCCATATAGAGAAAATCAATATCCAGTTGCAGGGGCGTATTAGCCAAGTGGCGCAACAATTGAGTCTCTGTGACCATTTTTTGTGGCATGAGATTTAAAATTAAAATCTTCAAGGGACGAATATCTTGGTGGGCCGCACGTTGATCATCCATGACAAAGATGTTCTCTGTTCGTAAAATCTCAACAGCTGGTAATTTTTTATCAATTCGAATCGGCATAACCCTCTCCTAACTGTACTCTTTCAGGAATAATTGCTTGTGTTTAGAGTTAAAATGTAAACACTTGTTTCCTTTATTATACTGTAAGAAGATATAGTTTTCAATTATAGTTTTTCTCTAACTAGCTATAGTCTATTTTTATATCCTAATGTAGAGAAAACAGCCCTAGGGACTGTTTTTCATTAATAATGCATAAGAACTTTGTAATCGTAGTCACCGATTTTTTCACGACCGTTCAATTCATCCAATTCAACAAGGAAGGCACAACCTGCTACAACACCACCAAGTTTTTCAATCATCTCGATTGTTGCCTTAACAGTTCCACCTGTTGCCAAGAGGTCATCCACGATAAGAACACGTTGACCTGGCTTAATGGCATCCGCGTGCATAGTCAAGGTATCAACACCATATTCTTTTTCGTAGTCAGCAGAAATGACTTCGCGTGGCAATTTACCTGGTTTACGAACAGGTGCAAAACCAATTCCCAACTCAAAGGCAACTGGACAGCCCACGATAAAACCACGAGCTTCAGGACCTACGATCATATCAATTTTCTTGTCAGTAGCATACTGAACAATTTCACGAACAGCGTAGCTATAAGCATTTCCATCAGCCATCAAAGGACTAATATCACGGAAGGTGATGCCTTCCTTAGGATAATTTTCAATTGTTGCAATATAATCTTTTAAATTCATCTTTTTCTTTCTTTCAAAGTTTTTTACTCTCTATTATAGCATATTTTTTAAGAAAGAAGAAAGGAAAAGTTAACATCAATGATTATCTAACGATTTGACGATTTATGACTAGCCATAGCAATAAAGCCCAAGTTCTGTTTATTCTTATCAAACATTTTATACATAGTTAAAAACTGCTTTCTATTCTCCTTTTTACAAGCATTTACACAAATTTTCAAAGTTCCTAGCCAACCTTCGTCATAAATCATACCTGATAATTTCATTAATGTCATTTCACCAGTCAATACTTTCACATCACGATAACCTGATTCTATCATCACCTCTTCCCAACCATCTTGAGTTAAAGGACCTACATTTACATGAATTGCTTGTGACAATTCCTGTCTGATAGACTCTTTAGCTTCCTTAAGAAGCACATCATGTGTCAAAAGAAGACCTTCAGGTTTTAAAACCCTTAGATACTCCATTACACATTTTTTCTTAGCTTGATCGGCTTGCATAGTCAGCATAGCTTCATTTATAACAATATCAAAACTAGCATCTTCATAAGGAAGTTTCATTGCATTTGCTCTTTCAAATCTGATCAAATGACCAACACCTGCCGTTTCAGCAGATTTTTTAGCCACTTCTAAGGCTTGTCCATCCATATCAACAGCAGTTATCTTACAACCAAAACGCTGTGCCAACTCAATTGCTGTAGTTCCCCTATTGCACGCAACTTCTAGTATTCTCTTTTCTTTTGAAAATCTTCCTTCCGCAATTAACCAATCTGTGGCACGTTTTCCACCTGGACGTAAGCGTTTTTTCCCCAGTTTTGCTAAAAACTTATGACCTGCTTCTGACATCTGAACACCTCTATTTTTTCTTCATTATAACATAAAATTATATTATCTAACAATTCTAATCCATTATTTGATAAACTAGAATCAAAAGCATACAAGCTGCCATGACTATAGCATAAATCTATTAATCACCTCTCTAGTTCGAATTCAATGGCTCACGTAGTTTACGTATATAGGTTACGACTACATATTTGTACTTTAGAGTTGCTGGCCTCCTTATCCGTTATATACGCTTTACTATCACGTGCCTATTCGTATAGCCAAGATTTCTCTATCTCTTTCTCTGCCGATTCTTATTTCCAGCGTCAGACTTAAACAGTCTATCCTAATGCCGTTCGATCAGCTACTCACAATAGTCAGGCTTGGGAATCACTTTTGGGTTTACTAGTATATGGTACCCACAGAGGACTTACACCTCAGATGAACGGAATGCCCGTCGTACCTAAAAAAACGAGCACTTTCGTACTCGTTCTCTGATATAAACTACTGATTAAAGTGAGTTTACGTCAACTTTGATACCAACACCTTGAGTAGTTGTGATAGTCAAGTTTGTTACGTAAGTTCCTTTAGCTGTAGCTGGTTTTGCTTTTTGGATTGTTTCGTTGAAAGCTTTGAAGTTTTCAACCAATTTTTCAGCTTCAAATGATACTTTACCGATGATTGCTTGAACGTTACCTGCACGGTCAGCACGGTAAGTGATTTTACCACCTTTAGACTCTTCAACTGCTTTAGCAACATCCATTGTTACAGTACCAGTTTTAGGGTTTGGCATCAAGTTACGTGGTCCAAGGACACGTCCAAGACGTCCAACAAGAGCCATCATGTCAGGTGTAGCAATAACTACGTCGAAGTCCAACCAACCGTCGTTGATTTTAGCAACAAGGTCATCTTCACCAACAAAGTCTGCACCAGCAGCCTTTGCTTCTTCAGCTTTTGCACCACGTGCGAAAACAAGAACGCGTGAAGTTTTACCAGTACCGTTTGGCAATACCATTGCTCCACGGATTTGTTGGTCAGCTTTTTTAACGTCGATGTTCAAGTTGTAAGCAACTTCTACAGTTGCGTCAAATTTTGCAAAGTTAGTTTCTTTTGCAAGTGCTACAGCTTCTTCTACACTGTATGCTTTTGTGCTGTCGATTTTCTCAAGAGCAGCACGAAGTTGTTTGCTTTTTTTAGCCATTTTCTATTCTCCTTGTAAGTGGTTCAATCGATTTTCATCTCCCACGTCACTTCTCGAAATGATGAAGTCTTGCGGGTTTTCAGTCTATTATTTTTCTTTTCCTACTTCGTTAAGCTCCCTTGCTGTACTCAAGTACAAGCATCAGTCACTTGCCTAGTATGAAAAGCAACTAATAGACTGCTGTGAGATTTTCTACCGTGTTATTGATTAGTCAACAACAGTGAATCCCATAGAACGAGCAGTACCTTCGATCATACGCATTGCAGACTCTACGTTTGCTGCGTTCAAATCTGGCATCTTAGTTTCTGCAATTTCTTGTACTTGTGCACGAGTAACTGTAGCAACTTTAGTTTTGTTAGGTGTACCTGATCCTTTTTCAACACCTGCAGCTTTTTTCAAAAGAACAGCAGCTGGTGGTGTTTTAGTGATGAAAGTAAATGATTTATCTTCGTAAACTGAGATAACAACTGGAATGATCATACCAGCTTGGTCAGCTGTACGAGCGTTGAACTCTTTTGTGAATCCCATGATGTTGATACCAGCTTGACCAAGAGCAGGTCCAACCGGTGGAGCTGGTGTAGCTTTACCAGCAGGGATTTGCAATTTTACAAGTTTTTCGACTTTTTTAGCCATTTTTAAATCCTCCTTTGTGGTTTTGGCGGTAATTAAAGATTTTTACCTCCCACAAGTATGCTTTACACATACTCATCTATTATACACTATTTATCTGGAATTGCAAGAGAAAAGTTTATTTTTTAATCGACGTAATCTCCACCTTCAAAGCCGAAATACTCTTCCAAACTGAGGCCACTAGCTGCAATCTCTTTAGCCTCTTTTCCGACATAACGAAGGTGCCATTCCTCTGCCATATAGCCTGTTTCCTTTTCCTTACCTTTAAGATAACGGACAACAAAACCATAATCAGCCGCATGGTCCAAGAGCCATTGGGCCGCTTTTTCTTCTGTCACCAAATCACCATTTGTTCCAATCACATCAAAGGCCAAGCCTGTCTGGTGCTCGCTATAGCCAGGGCGGGCAGAGTAACGGTCTGCTGCAGCCTTTCCATCTTTATTGACATAATCTTGATAGAGCTTAGTCTGAGTCTCGTAACTTCTAAAACCACTGTATTGATCACTAATTGGGAAGCCTGCCTCTTGCATCGCTTTGATGAGTTTGACCAACTCAGCCTTGGCTGTTGGATTTTCCCCTGGATTGTAGTCTTTAGATAATGGATAGTGTTTATTTGCTACGATAATTTCATCGTATTTCCCTTGAATACTGTAGTAGTCACCTTTATTAACCACTTCTGCTTTTTTCTGGGTGGCTTCTTGAGTCTTATTTCCGACTGTTCCATCAGCTTTAGCTGTTTGTTCTGTCTTAGCTGCTCCATCTTCATTTTTTGCTTTTTCTTGTGAACAAGCTGCTAGACTCAAGGCTAGCAAGGCTGTCAAGACAAGGTATCTTTTTTTCATTTCTACTCCTTTATTTCTAATAGGTTGTCTACTTCTGGCGATAAACGTTTGACTAATTGTTTAATCTCATCAGGTTTTACTTGGCAGGTTTCTGCTGTCATTTCTTCAAAGGGAACCCACCAGACTGGACCACGTCCCTTGAGACCGTGACCATTCATATCACCTCTTCGTCTAGGAAACAGATGCCAATGAAGATGGGCATCACCATTTCCTAGCAGTTCGATATTCATTTTCTCGGCAGTAAAGGCCTTGGCAACTGCCTCTTGGACTAAACTCATTTCCTCTAGAAAACGGATTCTAGTTTCCTTCTCTAAATGATGCAATTCGGTGACGTGTTCCTTGGCTAGAAAGAGACTATAGCCTGCAAAATACTGGTGATCTCCAATCACAAGATAGCCTGTTTCTAGTTCTCTCACAAAGTAGGGATTTTCCCCAGCTTTAATGAGCTCAATTCTCTGGCAAATCAAACACATATTAGTCTACCAATATGCTCTTAAGACAAGCATCAACCATACGTTCCGTTGCGACCACCGAGTCAATATGAGTGCGCTCATATGAGTGGCTAGACTCGATACCAGCACCGAGAAGGGCGTGTTTGACTTCTGCCCCTGCAGACATAGCTGCTGAAGCGTCCGAACCATAAAATGGATAGATATCCAGCTTAAATGGAATATCTTGCTCTTTAGCCAAAGCAACCAAGTGTTGACGGAAGTCGTAGTGATAAGGTCCAGAAGCATCCTTGACACAGATAGACACTGTATATTCGTCTGTTTGCTGGTCATCTCCCATAGCTCCCATATCCACAGCCAGATATTCTACTACCTGAGCAGGAATGTTAGAATTAGCACCATGCCCCACTTCTTCAAAGACTGAAAAAGCAAAATGAGTTGTTACGGGCAATTCAATCTTCTCTTCCTTATAAATACGAAGCAGGTTAAGCAAGATCGCTGCGCTGACCTTATCATCCAAATGACGAGACTTGATAAAACCTGTCTCTGTCACGACAGTTCGTGGATCAAAGCTGATAAAATCACCGACCTCAATCCCCAAGGCACGAGTTTCTTTTTCATTGGTCACTTTGGCATCCAAACGCACTTCCATATTGTCTTGCGTGCGTTCTGCAGTTCCTGCATCCTTGTAGACATGGCAAGAGGTCTGGTGGAGAAGGATGGTTCCTGATACTTTTTCACCTGTGCTAGCCACATGAACGGTACAGTTTTCTCCTTCAATCATGTTCCAAGGGAAACCACCGATACGGTCCATTTTGAGACGGCCGTCTGGTTTAACAGCTCGGACAATAACACCAAGCGTATCCACATGAGCAGTCACATAGCGGTGTTTCTCATTATTTTGACCTTTGATGGTCACATTGACACCGCCCTTAGCTGTGAGAACCGGCTGGTAACCAAAACCTTCTATAGTCTTGACTAAATAGTCCGAAATCTCCCGAGTGAAGCCCGTTGGCGACGCAATGGCTGTCAGTTCTTTGATATATTCTACTGTTTGATTCATTTCTTCACCTCTTTTGCTACCTATTATAACATTTTTCTAGTCAGACTCCTTCTCAAAAGGAGAAAAACTGTGTTTAGTTGCTTTCACTATAGATCCATGTTATAATACAAATACTTTGATTATGAAAGGAAAGTAACAAATATGAAATCATACTTTAAAGTATCGCTAGCCCTTGTGGCTTCACTTGTCCTCCTGCTCGGATGTTCCAAACAAGCATCAACACCTGCAAACAGCAGTTCTAAAGAAGACACAACAACTCAGTCAAGTGAGAGCAAACAAAGCACTGAGCAATCTTCTGAGAAGAAAGAAACAGCCAAGACACATACTTTTGTCAACAAAAGCAATCCTGGAATCACTTCTACCTTGGTTTATACTGTAGAAGGCGACAATGTTACCAAGCAAACCGGTCAGAATGTTGCAGATCCTGAAATCCTTGGTGCAACTCCAGAAGAGGTCAAGAGTACACTCGAGGATACCTATAAAGGTTATTACGGGCTAAAAGGTGTTAAACAAACCATTGAAATCAAAGATGGAAAAGTTGTTCAAGATCTCGAAGTTGATTACTCAACTGCAAGCCTTGACGAACTTAGAAAAGCACTCCCTGAAGAATATCCTGGTATTGGAAATCGTGTCAGTTTCTCAATCACTAAAAATGGACTAGAGACACTGGGATTCACTGAAAAGACAAACTAATCCCCTAAAATTTCATATAGACTAGTGTAGGTCCACCCCAAAAGTTAGACACAACTCTGACTCTTGGGGTATTTTTTTATAGTCCTGACCGATGAGTCCAATAGCCCCCTCTCAGTCCCATAAAAAGTGCATTTAAAGCTTCATACACTTATAAAGCCATACGATAAAAGTTCTTTGAAATAGATAGAGATAAAACTTTAATTGTCAGACTAGTTTCTATTCGTTATCAGGCCATATGAGAGGGGAGGTCTAGTTGATTTTGTAGTAGAATCATGTTATAATACAAAATACTTTGATTATGAAAGAAAAAGACATGAACAAATATTTTAAAATGACTCTTTGTATAGCTCTACCATTAGCTATCTTATTGGGATGTTCAAAACAATCAACAACCTCATCAACTAGCTCAGCAAAAATTGAAACTACTCAGGTAGAATCTACTAGCCAGCAAGCTACAGAAAACAAATCTGAAGTAAAAACTGTGACCTTTGTAAATGATACTCGTACTGGCTTTAATTCTACTTTAACCTACACTGTAGATGGAGACAAAGTATTGAAACAATCAGGTCATAATGTCTATGATCCAGAGGCTCTTGATACTACTGCTGAAACTCTTAAAGCATTTGTTGAAAAAACTTATAAAGGATATCAAGGCCTCAAAGGTGTTACTCATAGCATCAAAATCAAAGATGGAAAGGTCGTTCAAGATGCTGAAGTCGACTTCACAGTCGCAAGTATTGACGAACTTAGAAAAGCCTTACCAGAAGAATACTCAGGCGTAGGTAACTATGTTAGCTGTACTGCTTCTAAGAAAATGTTAAAAGATCTTGGATATACTGAAAAAACTAACTAAGTGTCTTTTACAAAAATAAAAAACCTCGGCTTATGCCAAGGTTTTTTTATTCCATCTCAAAAACATCGCTTTCTTGCTTGTTTGGTAGAACCAATGAGAGCAAGATTCCGACAACGGCTGGTACTAACCATGGAAGTGATGCCTTGGCAAAAGGAAGAGCGTTGACAAGGTTTGCAAGAAACTCAACTTTAAATGAGCTTCCTAGTACGCTTGCAATGGCAATGGCTGTAACAACAGCAATTGTCAACTGCATACCTGGTTTTGAAAGAGCTACAAATTTGTTGACAATGACAATCATAACGATAGCAATCGTGATTGGATACAAGATAACCAGTACTGGAATGGAGTACTTGATAATCGCATCAAGACCCAAATTAGCAATGGCAAATCCAATCAAGGTAAAGGCTGTCGCATAGACCTTGTAACTGATTTGTGGGAAACGTTCATTAAAGAACTCAGCTGTTGACACAATCAAACCAACCGTTGTTGTGAAGCAGGTTACGGTAACCATAGCTGCAAGGAAGAGTTGGGCTGTTGAGCCAAAGATTTCTTGAGTGGCTTGTGACAAGATGTAAACACCTGGTGTTCCACCCTTCATCGCTTCAGCTGGTACTGGGAAATGATTTCCAAGGAAACCTAAACCGATATAAAGAGCACTGAAGGCAAGGGCAACAACGATACCAACCACCCAAATAGTCGAAATGTATTCTTTCTTACTTGAAAATCCAAGTTGTTTCAAGGTTTGAACTGCAATCACACTAAAGGCAACTGAAGCAAGGGCGTCCAAGGTATTGTAACCTTCTAAGAAACCTGTACCAAAGGCAGAAGCTTGATAAGCAGCTGAAGCAGCTTGAGGACTTGTTCCACCGTATTTGAAAGCTCCAAGAACAACTAAGATAACAATCAAAATCGCAAAAACTGGTGTTAAAATACGGCCGATACGATCTAAGATTTTTGATGGATTAAGCGAAATCAAATAGGCTGCTGCAAAATACAGAACTGTAAAGACAATCAAACCAAGACCTTTATTGGCATCCGACAAAAGAGGCTTAATCCCTACTTCGTAAGCTGTTGTAGCTGTACGCGGGATAGCAAAGAATGGACCGATTGACAAGTAAAGAACTGAGAGGTAAAGAGTCGCAAACCAAGGCGCTATCTTTGTAGAAATCTCGTAGATATATCCTTTAGGATTTAGCGTTCCAATAATAAGAGTCAAGACGGCGATACCGACGCCTGAAAAGACAAAACCTGCGATGGCAGGAAGAAAATGTTCTCCAGATAAAGCACCTAGAGAAGGCGGAAAAATCAAGTTTCCCGCACCAAAAAATATTCCAAACAGGAGCAAACCTGTTAGAGCACCTTTTTTAGCCATGAAAATCTCCTTCATATTTATAAAATACTGACCTAGTATATCATGAATGGGAGTATGAAAAAAGCTTCACGAAGTAAATATTGAATGTTTTCAAGATTCTCAAAAATGAGAATTGTCTAAAAATAAAATTCTCCTACCCAGTCCACACCAAGTAGGAGAAATTCTAATGTTTATACTCTTCGAAAATCTCTTCAAACCACGTCAGCTTCACCTTGCCGTACTCAAGTACAGCCTGCGGCTAGCTTCCTAGTTTGCTCTTTGATTTTCATTGAGTATTAAAGTTCTTCAAAGGCCATCATGCCACCTTGTACATTGATAACCTCATAACCTTGTTCAGCTAGAAATTGACAAGCGCGCGCCGATCTCATTCCAGATTTACAAATAACATAATGTAACTGATCCTTGTCCAATTGATCATAAGTATCAGCTAATTGACTCAGAGGAAGATTCTGAGCACCTTCTAAATGAAGAGCGTCAAACTCTTCCACTTCTCTCACGTCCACTAGAGAAAGTTGGTCGTTTTGGTAAAGCTGGTAAAATGCGTCAAAGGTAATTTCTTTCATTCTTTTTCTCCTAATACTCTTCGAAAATCAAATTCAAACCACGTCAGCGTCGCCTTACCGTACTCAAGTACAGCCTGCGGCTAGCTTTCTAGTTTGCTCTTTGATTTTCATTGACTATAAAATAGTTTTAATTCTTTTTTTCAAATCCGGCACCACTTCTGACTCAAACCAAGGATTTTTAGCCATCCAGATTTGATTTCGCGGTGAGGGGTGGACTAGTGGAAAATAGGTTGGCAAGTAGTTCTGGTAATGTTTTACCCGTTCTGTCACCTTGCCACTGATTTTCTCATGTAAATAATAGGCTTGGGCATATTGTCCGATTAAAAGAGTTAATTGGATATCAGGTAATTCTTGCAAGAGCTGTGGATGCCATTTTTCTGCAAAATCTGCTCGCGGTGGTAAATCACCTGACTTGCCATGCCCTGGAAAGTAGAAATCCATAGGCAAAACAGCAAAATATCCTGAATTATAAAAGGTATCTTCATCCAAACCTAGCCAGTCCCGCAAGCGGTCCCCACTTTTATCTTTCCAGTAAAGACCTGCTTCTTGGGTTTTAAGTCCCGGTGCCTGACCGATAATATTGATGCGAGCAGTCTTTGGTGCTGCAAAGAGGGGCTCGATGCCACGCTTTGTATAGGTAGCATTCTGCGGATCTGCCATAATAGCCTGCTTGATTATTTCAATTTGAGACATCTACTTTCCCTCCAAAAAGAAGTCTAAGCATAAAATCTCAGACTTCTATCGTTTTATTTGATCAATTCGTAAATAGCTTCGGCATAGATTGCTGCTGCTCGGAAGAGATCATCCAAGGCAATAAATTCATTGGCTTGGTGCATGGTATCAATCGAGTCTGGGAACATAGCACCGTAGGCAACACCTCGTTCTAGCAAGCGACCAAAGGTTCCACCACCGATAACTTGCTCGTGACCTTTAAGTCCAGTTTGTTTTTCATAGACATTCAACAAGGTTTGAACAAGTGGATCTTCCATCGGCACATAGTGAGGCGTGTGACCGTGTTCAGAAAGACTAACAGAAGCAACTGGCAAGTTTTCAAGGATTGACTTGATTTGTTCTGGGCTTGTTCCTTTTGGATAGCGGATATTAAGGGCAATGGTATTGTCAGCACTTGTTTCATCGAAGCGGAAGACACCCGCATTCATAGAAAGGGAACCCATCTTTTCATCCACATGAGCAATCTTGAGATTTTCACCCTCATGGTCGTTCAAGAGAATTTTACCAGCGATGTCAAGGTAGTCTTTGGCTGGACCAGAAAAGTCAAACTGGCTAAGGAAGAGGGCTAGGTAAGTTGCACCATTGACACCTGAAGCGGGCATAGCACCGTGGGCTGATTTACCAATGATCGTCACCTTGTATTGACCGTTTTCTTCTTGGAGTTCTCCTCTAAGTTTGTGTTCTGCAACAAAGGCATCTAGTTTAGCTTGCAAGTCAGCCAAATCACCTGAAACGACTGCTGTTGCTGATTCTGGTACCATGTTTTCACGCAAACCACCTGTGAAGCTGTGAAGACGGGCTGCACCTGTATTTTCACCTGCAAAGTGGAGGTATTCTGTAATGTTCCCTTTTTCTCCATTGATAATTGGAAATTCAGCATCTGGAGAGAAACCAAAGTCTGGTTTGGCAAGTCCTACGTGTTCAAAGTAATAGTCCATGTCTGCCCAGCCTGATTCTTCGTCCGTTCCAACAATGAAACGAACTTTCTTAGAAGTTGGAAGACCCAATTCTTTGATGATTTTCAAGCCATAGTAACAAGCTGTTGTAGGCCCCTTATCATCAGAAGCTCCACGCGCATAAAGGCGACCATCTTTGATAGTTGGTGTGTAAGGATCTGTGTCCCAACCGCTACCAGCAGGCACTACGTCCATGTGGGCAAAGATTCCGAGAACTTTTTCTCCATCACCAAACTCGAAGTGTCCTGCATAGTTATCAACATTTTTAGTTGGGTAGCCATCACGGTCTGCGATTTCAAGGAACTTCTCCAAAGCTTTTACTGGACCAGGTCCAAATGGATGCTGGGCATCAGCCTTGCTGTCATCACGTTCTGAGTTGATTTCCAAAAGGCTAAACAAGTCAGCCAAGAGGTCTTCTTTGCGTTTTTCTACTTCTGCTGTAAAATCAATTGCTGTCATATTTTCTACTTCCTATCTTTTCTCGATGATTTCATCTACTGGCAAACGGTAGCTTGGTTCCAATTTCTCGTCTGTGTAACCAACTGTAATCAAGAGTTCTGGGCGGAAACGGTCTTCGATTTCCAAAACTTCGTTGACTTTTGATTTGTCAAAACCAAGGATAAGATTTGATCCGATTCCTTGGTCTGTAAGAGCGAGAACCAAGTTCATGGCAACCAAACCTGCATTGAGAGCTAGGTAGTCACTGACCTGTTGTTCATTGTAACGCGCGAATTCCGCAGGCAAATTTTTCATAAAGTATTGAAGTTGTTATTCTGAGAAATTCTTCGCTCCACCAATACGGGCAATCTTACGAGCACGTTTGGAAAGGTCTGTATCTGTAAACAAGGCAATGGTTACAGGCGCTGATGATACCTGTTCAAAGTTCGAACCGTATGCCAATTTCGCCAATTCAGCATTTTTCTCACGAACCACCACAAATTTCCAAGGCTGGCTGTTGTGGGCGCTTGGTGCTAAGGTTGCAATTTCGATAGCCGTACGAACATCTTTAGGATCAACTGGCTTATCAGTGAAATGCTTAGTCGCATGACGTTTTTTATTTAATTCAAGAAATTTCATAATCGATTTCCTTTTCTAATTCTACTGCTTCCATTCTACCATAATTTGAAAGAGCTTGCAGAGATTTTTCATGATTAAGATTTTTTATTACAGCCATAAAAAATATATATTGGTTCATCAGGAACATTTCTGATAAACTAGCAGATAACTTTACATTTGAATGGAGACATTATGAAAAAATTTAGCCTATTACTAGCCATCCTACCATTTTTAGTTGCCTGTGGAAATCAAACTACACCTAAAGAAACCAGCTCTCAAAAGACAATTGTCGTTGCTACAGCTGGTGATGTGCCGCCATTTGACTACGAAGACAAGGGCAATCTGACAGGCTTCGATATCGAAGTTCTAAAAGCAGTGGATGAAAAACTCAGCGACTACGAGATTCAATTCCAAAGAACTGCCTGGGAGAGTATCTTCCCAGGACTTGATTCTGGTCACTATCAAGCCGCAGCCAATAACTTGAGTTACACAAAAGAGCGTGCTGAAAAATACCTTTACTCCCTCCCAATTTCGAACAATCCCCTCGTCCTTGTCAGCAACAAGAAAAATCCTCTGACTTCACTTGACCAAATCGCTGGCAAAACAACACAGGAGGATACTGGAACTTCAAACGCTCAATTCATCAATAACTGGAATCAAAAACACACTGACAATCCCGCTACTATCGATTTTTCTGGAGAGGATATCGGTAAACGAATCCTAGACCTCTCTAACGGAGAGTTTGATTTCCTAGTCTTTGACAAGGTATCCGTCCAAAAGATTATCAAGGACCGTGGCTTAGATCTCTCAGTCGTTGACTTACCTTCTGCCGATAGCCCCAACAACTATATCGTTTTCTCAAGCGACCAAAAGGAGTTTAAAGAAAAATTTGATAAAGCGCTCAAAGAACTCTATCAAGACGGAACACTTGAAAAACTTAGCAATACTTATCTAGGTGGTTCTTACCTTCCAGATAAATCTCAATTACAATAATACTCTTCGAAAATCTCTTCAAACCACGTCAGCTTTATCTGCAACCTCAAAGCTGTGCTTTGAGCAACCTACGGCTAGCTTCCTAGTTTGCTCTTTGATTTTCATTGAGTATAAGATATACTAAAAGCGATTGGACCAGCCAATCGCTTTTTTAGTTTGCATTGGTTATTTTAGGAAACTCTTACAAAAAATCAAAAAAATTCTTCACATCTTCTACATACCCATGCTTTTCTATTAAGCTTGCTAAAAGTTCCAGATTGTGCCCCTGATAGTTGTCTTCTCTTCGTAGTTCTTCATACATTTCGATAAAGGGAAGCCCCTTGGACTTGGCCAGTTCTAACTCCGCTTCATAATCATAAGCGACTTTACGAAATTGGATATTGACCAATTCCCCATCTTCCACTTCTATCACGGCATACTGGGCACGGTGATTTTTTAACGCCTCCCAATTAAAATAAGGCATGCCAATCGAACCTGGATTGATGATTTGTTGCCCTTGGCTTCCATAACGAAGCAACTGCTTGTGGACATGACCATAGACTGCCACGTCCGTTTCCGCATCTAGCAGTTGGTCAAATTTATCTGTATCATTCCCAACCAGTAGGTCCCCACCATAGTTTTTTTCAGGTAAATTATGAGAGAGAGAAAAGCGCAGTCCGTCAACTTCTTTCTTTTCCAGCATAGGTAAGTTTCGTAGCCAAACGAACATTTCAGGATCCATTCGCTCCATCAAAAACTGGGTCATTCGCATTGACTGGATTTCTTGTGGGTCTTCCAAACCATATTCACCATCCAAGACCTCAAGGACACAATCATCCCAATTGCCTCGAACACTGGCTGTGATAGGAAGGTCCTTTAGTAGGGCGACCAAGTCATTTTCACCGGGACCAGGAAGAAAAATATCTCCCAGAAGCCAGTATTCACTGACTCCTTGATTTTTAGCATCTGCAATCACTGCTTCTAGGGCAGTTGTATTGCCATGAATATCTGATAAAATTGCAACTTTATGGTTCATGATGGTCTCCTTCTGTTTGATAATCTACTCTTTCTTCCGCCACTTGAGCCAACTCAACTTCTCCCTGCGGGTTCAACTTCCTCTGCACAGCCTCTGCAACAGCTCTAGGCACTCCAACTTCGACAATCTCATCCACACTGGCTTCCTTGATTTTGGTTAGAGACTTGAAATGTTTCATGAGATTTTGCTTGCGTTTAGGTCCTAGACCGTCAATGCCATCCAATTGTGATGAAAAGGAATTTTTGGAGCGCAGTTGGCGGTGGAAAGTAATGGCAAAGCGGTGCACCTCATCCTGAATACGTTGTAGGAGGAAAAATTCCTGAGAATTGCGAGATAACTCCACCACCTCAAGCGGATCTCCAAAGAGCAATTCATGGGTTTGGTGCTTATCATTTTTTTGCAAACCTGCAATGGGAATATCCAAACCCAGTTCCTCTTGGATGACTTGCTTGGCGATATTGACTTGACCTTGTCCCCCATCAATGACAATCAAATCTGGAGGAGTCAAACCGTCACGCTGTACTCGACCATAGCGTCTGCGAATGACCTCTCGCATACTAGCATAGTCGTCTGGCCCGACTACGGTCTTGATTTTATACTTACGGTAATCTTTTTTACTTGGTTTACCATTGACAAAGACTACCATGGCTGAAACA
This sequence comes from Streptococcus mitis, assembly GCF_000722755.1. Lineage (GTDB taxonomy): Bacteria > Bacillota > Bacilli > Lactobacillales > Streptococcaceae > Streptococcus > Streptococcus mitis_CM. The sequence goes on from NZ_JPFY01000012.1 coordinate 144,795, forward strand.
GGACTAGTTCCCATGATATTAGAATTATCGAAGGATTCGATGCGAACTGGAGTCGGAATTTGGAGCAAACGACCTAGATTTTCAATAGCTCCTTGTGTCTTTTCGACAGATTTCTCTAACAGGTTGAACTTCTGCTCTAGACTGACTCGAGCATTCTTTATAGCCAAATTGACCAGTTGCTTTTTCTCACCTCGCTGGGGTTTGAGAATCTTAGTATCCACTAAGGCCTTGACGGCTTCTTCATCAATATCCTGCGGAATCAGCACCTCATTAGGAACTAGGTGAGATTTTTCTTGATAGAATTGTCCCACATAGGTCAAGAAATCCTCATCCGGATCATTGTAGTAGGGAAAGAGATTGACATCGCGCTCAATGAGTTTTCCCTGACGGACAAAGAAAACCTGAACACACATCCATCCCTTGTCCACATAGTAGCCAAAGACATCCCGATTTTGGAGATCCTTAGCCATGACCCGCTGCTTGGTTCGAAGCGTTCCAATCGCCTGAATCAGATCACGGTATTCCGCCGCACGTTCAAACTCCATAGCTTGGGCTGCCGCTGCCATTTTGCCCTTTAGGTCATCGATGATTTTGTCATCCTGCCCTTTTAGGAAATCAGAAACCTCCTGAGCCATGGACTTGAAATAGGCCTCATCTTTCTTACAGATGGTGTGGGCCATACATTGGCCGATATGGTAGTAGAAACAGACCTTAGACGGTGGATTTGTACACTTTCTAAAAGGGAAAATCCGATCCAGCAGCCGCTTGATTTCATTGGCTGCTCCCACATCTGGATAGGGACCAAAATAGAGACCTCCGTCCTTTTTGACCTGACGGGTGATAATCAAACGAGGATAGCGTTCATTGGTAATCTTGATGAAAGGATAGGACTTATCATCCTTGAGCATGATATTGTATTTAGGCTTGTTTTCCTTGATCAGGTTGATTTCTAGGAGAAGTGCCTCAATATTGGACTCCGTAACGATAAATTCAAAATCCACAATCTCAGACACCAGAGCCTCTGTCTTGGTATCATGACTTCCACGGAAATAGGAACGCACGCGGTTACGCAGATTTTTAGCCTTTCCTACATAGATAATGGTGCCGTTTTTATCCTTGTGAATGTAGCAACCAGGGCTGGTCGGCAAGAGCTCTAGTTTTGATTTAATCAAGTTGTTCATAGTTCCATTATAGCAAAAAAGTAGGGAAAGATAGTCCCCTACTCATTAGTCTCATATATTTTTCGGAGGTTTGTAACATCCTCTTCCTGGATACCATAAAAGGAACCCGCAGGTTGCATGACAGACTTCTCATCTGTATGATCCAAGCCAATCGCATGCCCCAACTCATGTTCTGCTGTGTGGACAATGCGCTCATAGGAATAGCCATAGTTAGGATTGGACAGATAATAGTGATTTAACCGTACCGTGACAGACAAGAATTGCCCCGTTAAAAGATTAGTCTGACTTTCCGCTTCTCCTGCCACAGGAGTGCCTCCGTCATTCATCTCCGTAGCCAAGATATCTGCCCTGCTGGACTCAGTGACAATTTCAAAGTTAAAAGCACCCGTTTGATTCCAATTCTGAATCGCTTCTACATAAGCTTCTTGAAAGCGTGAATCCATTTGCGGATCCAGGTAAATACGAGCAGAAGCCTGCGGCCACCTTCCTTCAGAGTGTTGGTGGCTATCTGTCTGGTTCAACTTAGGCAGTTGCCCTGTTTTTTCCCATTGGTCGATACTTTGTTGACCAATCTTGACTGACCGTTCTGCTTGCTTTAGCGCTCCTTGAAAATCACCGTTCAGATACCAGAGAAGTCCAAAAGCAAAAGCACACAAAAGAAAAGCTATCCAAACTAAACGCCAAAACAAACGCCACACAAAAGAAAAGAAAGCCCCTATCAAACGAAAAATCCAGCGCATTTCCCTCCACCTTTCTAGCAAATAAAGTCTATTTTACTAAAACAAGCTGAAAGAAAGCTAAATTATGACAATCTCTCTTCTAATTTGAAATCGATTGGTAGGGTTGCTAAGAACCGTTCCAATTGTTTTTCCCAGTAATACCACTCGTGAGTTCCAGCACTATGGCTATAGGTCACATCAAATCCAAGTTTTTTGAGATTATTCACTGCCAGATTATTGGCTTTATACAAGAAATCCTGCTCGCCACACCAAGCCCAGAGCTTGGTCTTTTTGTCCGATTTTTTAGCCAGACTTTCAAGTGAATAGGGACTAGTTGTCCAATCTTTAATCTCTCCAAACACACCTCTCCAGTAAGCTGGCGTGCCCAAATCTTGGCTCTCAGGAGAAAAATCTTGAAAGCTCAATGCACCCGAAAAGCTAGCTGCATGAGAAAAACGATTTGTAGCAAGAGCCAGTTTGAAGCAGCCGTAGCCTCCCATGGAGAGACCAGCAATAAAGGTCTTTTCACGCTTGCTGGTCATGTTAGGGAAGAAGCGTTTCAGAACCTCTGGCAATTCCTCTGCTAGAGCTGTGTAATAGTCAAAACCATACTGGGTATCGGTGTACCAACCGTTGCTGGTATTGGGCATAACAACGATAAGATTGGTTCCTCGAAGTAAGCGTTCTACATTGGTCCGCTTGAGCCAGCTATTATGATTACCAGACATCCCGTGCAATAGGTACAAGACTTGGATATCTGTACAATCTGGTTCTTCCACTCGATTAGCATCAGGATAGAGGACATTCACTCCCCACTCCATATCCAAAACTTGTGAGTAATACTCGATTTTCATTACTGCCATAATTTTTTCCTCTATTTTTCTATAAGAAAAAGCCGAAATTCGACTTTCTCTCTATTTATTTCAACAATTATTTTGCTTCCATGACTACTGGTAAAATGGCTGGACGACGCTTAGTCTGGTCAAAGAGATACTTGGTCAGATTATCACGAACCTTACCTTTAAGATCTGCCCAGTCAAAGTCATCTCCTTGAAGATAGTCTTCTACCGTTTGGTTAATCAATTCTGAACTTTCACGGAGAATATCGCGACTCTTCTTGAGATAAACAAATCCACGCGTGTGAACACGAGCCTTGGCCACAATTTTCTTCTCACGACGGTTAACGGTGATTGCGACGATGAAAATTCCATCTTCTGACAAGACCTTACGGTCACGAAGAACCACATTGCCAACATCACCAATGGCATTCCCGTCAATCAAGACATCCCCTGCCGAAACCGCTCCAGCTGGGACAAAGTCTCCATTCTCATAAGCCATGCTGGTTCCCTTTTTAGGGATAAAAATGCGTTCTGGCAACATCCCAACTGCCATAGCAGCCTTAGCATGGGCATCCAACTCGCGGTATTCCCCTTGAATTGGGAAGAGATACTTGGGTTGCAAGAGATTAATCATCAACTGCAAATCACGCGCATTTCCGTGCCCTGACACACGCAAGCTTTGAGTTATCAGTTTGACAACTCCACCAGCTTGGTAAATCATGTTTTCCACACGTGCCATAACTGCTTCCTTAGCGATAGACGGAGTCGTTACGATATAGACTAAGTCACCGTCTTTGATTTCCACATAACGGTGGCGCCCAATCGACATCTTGCGAAGACCGTTGATAGGCTCACCCATACGACCTGTCTCAAGGATGATCAACTCACGATCCTCAAAGCGAGACATGTCTTTCGGTTTAATCAAAAGACTCTCGTTAGCTAGAGACAATTTCTTGAGGCGAATAGCAGTGCGGACGATATTTTCAATATCAAATCCTGTCAAGACCACACGGCGGCCTGTTGCATCTGCAGCATCAAACACCTGCTGGATACGAGAAAGGTTGCTGGCTACTGCTGCGACGATGATACGACCATCCCAATCTGCAATGGTTTGAGTAATCTCGTCCCCAACTTCACTTTCGCTAGCCACCTGGATATTGCTATCTGCATTAGCTGAATCACTGAGAAGTGCTAGAACTCCATCACGACCGATTTCTGCCAAACGAGCGAAGTCTGTCGCATAGGATTCACTAGCTGTCTGGTCAAATTTGAAGTCACCTGTATAAACGATGCTACCTTCAGCTGTCTTCAAGACAACACCCAGACTTTCTGGGATAGAGTGTGTCGTACGAAAGAAGGACACCACAGTTCCTCCAAAATCAATCTCCGTATCCTCATCGATAACATGGAAATCATTAAATTTCTTAACTGTGTCATTTCCTTTGACAAAGAGTTTGGCCAACTCAATGGTCAGCTCAGACCCAAATACAGGCACCTTGGCTTCAGCCAAGAGATAAGGTAGAGCACCAATAGCATCCGCATGTCCATGGGTCAAGAAGACCCCTGCGATACGGTCACTATTTTCAAAAAGGTAGTCCATATTTGGAATGACGACATCCACCCCTAGTTGTTCATTCTCAGGATATTTTAGACCTGCATCCAAAACGAAAATAGACCCATCGATTTCAGCGATATACATATTTTTCCCATTTTCACGCACACCACCAAGTGTTGTTAAACTGATATTACTCATTTTTCCTCCGAAAGCTTAGTTTATCTTGATTATAGGGTTACTTACCCTCTTATTCTAAAAGCACTACTTTTAGCCGAATCTTTTCCTACCATTATACCATTTTTTTGATGATTTTCAAAATGAAGATTTGTTTTCAAAAAAGAGCTGGTTGCCCAACTCTTTCCTATCATCTACTCTTTTTCCATTAAAAAGTCATAAATTTCTTGAACGGTACCCAGTGCCATCATTTCTTGGTTTTTGACGGTTTGTTTGAGATTTTGGTAAATCTGACTTTCTCCTATTTCCCGCTTTGGTGCCTCTTTATTGACTGTCATGACCCCGTCTTTGATGGTAACAAAGCCTAGTTCTTCGAATACTTGAATCATCTTGACCAGCAAGATTTGCTGAATATTAAGATAAGTAGCCAAATCTTTCAGCTTATAGCGAATATCAAACTCTGGAAACTGGTAGATAGTCTTGTACAATTTTGCAAACTGCTCTCTAGTCCCATACCCTGTCAGATAATAGGCCTTATCAATATCATTTTTGAAATAGACAGCAGAGAAATTCTGTTCCTGAAAAATGGTCTTCAGCTGAGTAATATCCTCAGGAATGGTTTTTACAACCACAGCATCACTAGCCGCCAAATTTGGCAATTCTCCAGCAAAATCCAAGACTGGAACTCCTTCTGGCAAGACTGCATTCTTCCCACGGATGTTAAAAAGTTGAACACCCTCCACACGCGCATCCACCATCATCAACTGCAGGGCAGTTTGGCCATTCCATTGGTTGACAGACAATTTGACTGCCAGCTCTAGATTCTTGGTTTGAGAAAACTCTGTCGCCCATCTGCCTTGGCCAAAGGCTACCACTTCAAAACTCGCTTCACCTTTGGAAATTTTCAACTTGAGATGGGCATTGCCTGCCCCCATGGTACGGGCACTTTCGACCTGAAAATCCTTGATATAAAAGACAGGTTTCTGATTGTCCATGCCAAAAGGTGCCAAACGTTCAAAACTTTTGACCGTTTCCAAGCTAAGTGTCTCCAAATCCAGCTCTTCATCTAAATTTAACTTGTTCTTGCCAGCAGCATCTGCACCTTTTTCACGGACATAATTTTCCAAGACTTGAGATAAATCTGAGAGTTTCTCCACTTCCAGCGTCATCCCAGCTGCACCAGCATGGCCACCAAAGGCGATGAAGAGGTCGCGATGGGGATCTAGGGCTTCAAAAATATCGACCGCTTCCACACTACGAGCACTACCCTTGGCACGACCATCTTCTATATTAAGAACGATGACTGTCTGCCCTAGTTCTTCCAGCAAGCGTCCAGCCACGATTCCTAGAACCCCAGGATTCCAGCCTTCCTTGGCCAAGACTTGGACCTTCTTCTCAGGGTCCACCATGGTCTTAGCTTCTTCATAGATAGACTGGACGATTTCCTTACGCTCTTCGTTTTTCTGATGAATCATGAGAGCAATCTCGTGAGCTTCCTCATCATCAAAGCCAGTTAGCAAATCAATGGCAGGATTGGGATCATCCAAGCGGCCCAAGGCATTCAAACGAGGGGCAATCTGGAAACCCACCGTTTCTTCTGTTACTTCATTGGCAGCAATCCCAGCCATATCCAGCATTTCTTGTAAGCCAATGCGCTGAGTATGCCCCAGCATTTCTAGACCATATTGAACCAAGATACGGTTCTCATCCGTCAAACTAACCATATCTGCAATGGTACCAATAGCAACCAAATCAAGCAATTCCACTTGTACTTCTTCTAACAGGGCACAAGCCAGCTTGAAAGCCACTCCACAACCAGCCAAATATTTGAAAGGATAGTCCGCATCTGGATGTTCAGGATGGACAATAGCATAGGCATCTGGTAAGGTTTCAGGCATGGAATGGTGATCTGTGACAATGACATCCACTCCCATAGACTGGGCCAGTTCAATGGCCTCATGACCAGCAACTCCATTATCCACCGTCACAATCAAGGAAATTCCTTCTTGCTCGATAAAATATTTGTAAACACTGGCATTAGGTCCATAACCATCGGTAAAACGATTGGGAAGATAAACCCGGCACTCGGCACCAAGCTGTTCCAAACTTTCCTTAACAATCGAAGCCGAAGTCATACCATCCGCATCATAATCACCGTAAACGAGGATATTTTCCCCTTCTTCAATGGCCTGACGAATCCGTTCTACTGCCTTGTCCATATCATGGAGCAGATAAGGGTCGTGCAAGTCCTCCAAGGAAGGTTCTAAAAACTTCTTCAGACTTTCTTGGTTCTGAATCCCTCTTTCAAATAATAACCGAGCCACCTCAGGACCCAGTCCAGCCTTCTTGGCTATCTTTGTAAAATCCGCATCTTCTACCTGCGGGGCAAACTGCCATTCATAAGTAGGTGTTATCAAAAAGACATCCACTCTTTCTAAGAATTCTATTGCTTCATTATAACATGATTTAGGCTTTTTCTCTATCCTGATTGCTTTCTACAAAAATTTTACTAATTTTTTTCTGATATGATTTGACAAGAAAAATCTTTTGGTGTAGAATCATGTTATAAAATCTAACACAAAGGAGATTCCTTATGGCTTTAGTAGAATTTGAACACGTCGAAAAATATTACGGAGACTACCACGCACTCCGCGACATCAATCTCCGTTTTGAAAAAGGGCAAGTCGTTGTCCTCCTAGGCCCTTCTGGTTCTGGGAAGTCCACTCTTATCCGCACCATCAATGGTTTGGAGGCTGTAGACAAGGGAAGTCTTCTAGTAAATGGTCACCAAGTTGCTGGTGCCAGCCAGAAAGATTTAGTACCGCTTCGCAAGGAAGTCGGCATGGTTTTCCAACATTTCAACCTCTATCCACACAAAACAGTGTTAGAAAACGTAACACTTGCGCCCATAAAAGTTCTAGGAATTGATAAAAAAGAAGCTGAAAAGACAGCCCAAAAATATCTGGAATTTGTAAATATGTGGGACAAGAAAGATTCTTATCCAGCCATGCTTTCTGGTGGACAAAAACAACGGATTGCCATCGCACGTGGACTCGCTATGCATCCTGAGCTCCTCCTATTTGATGAGCCAACATCTGCCCTCGACCCAGAAACCATTGGAGACGTTCTAGCAGTTATGCAAAAATTGGCCCACGATGGTATGAATATGATTGTCGTTACTCATGAAATGGGCTTTGCACGTGAAGTTGCTGACCGCATCATCTTTATGGCTGACGGAGAAGTTTTGGTGGATACGACAGATGTTGATGACTTTTTCGACAATCCAAGCGAACCTCGTGCCCAACAATTTCTCAGCAAAATCATCAACCACGAAAGTGACAAAGTCAAATAAGGAGGCTCCTATGAAAAAGAAATTCTTTTTATCAGCAATATTGATTAGCCTTTTCGGCCTTGCTGCTGCAAAACCAGTTCAGGCTGATACCACTGTCGCAGACATTCAAAAGAGAGGCGAGCTGGTTGTTGGTGTGAAACAAGACGTTCCCAACTTCGGCTACAAGGATCCCAAGACAGGGACCTATTCTGGTATCGAAACCGACTTGGCCAAGATGGTAGCTGATGAGCTCAAGGTCAAAATTCGCTATGTGCCGGTTACAGCACAAACTCGCGGTCCCCTTCTAGACAATGAACAGGTCGATATGGATATAGCGACCTTTACCATCACAGACGAACGAAAAAAACTCTACAACTTCACCAGCCCTTACTACACCGACGCTTCTGGCTTTTTGGTCAATAAGTCTGCCAAAATCAAAAGCATTGAGGACCTAAACGGTAAAACCATCGGCGTTGCCCAAGGTTCCATTACTCAACGCCTGATTACCGAACTGGGTAAAAAGAAAGGCTTGACCTTTAAATTCGTCGAACTTGGTTCCTACCCAGAATTGATTACTTCCCTTCACGCTCATCGAATTGATGCTTTTTCCGTTGACCGCTCGATTCTGTCTGGCTACATCAGCAAACGCACAGTACTACTAGATGATAGTTTCAAGCCATCTGACTACGGTATCGTTACCAAGAAATCAAATACAGAGCTCAACGACTATCTTGATAACTTGGTCACTAAATGGAGCAAGGATGGTAGTTTACAAAAACTTTATGACCGTTACAAGCTCAAACCATCTAGCCATTCCGCAGATTAAGGAGGACACCCTATGACAGATTTATCATCTTGGACAGCCTATTTTCAGGATTTTGGACAATTTTTCAACGGTTTCCTCTTCACCCTTGCCCTAGCGATCGGATCCTTTATCCTAGCCATGGTTTTGGGCATCTTCTTTGGGGCCATGTCAACCAGCAAACGCCCATTCTTGCGTGTTTTGGCTCGCATCTTTGTGGAATTTTATCAAAACACTCCCCTCTTGGTACAATTTGTTATCGTTTTTTATGGCCTACCTCTTATCAGTGACCATCTCATCATGATTCCAATTTATTGGACAGCTGTTCTCTGCGTGGGACTCTATCACGGCGCCTATATCGCTGAGGTGATTCGCTCAGGGATTCAGTCTATTCCTAGCGGTCAGATGGAAGCTGCCTTGTCGCAAGGGTTTACCTATATCAGTGCCATGCGCTTGATTATCTTGCCTCAGGCCTTTCGTATCATTCTCCCTCCTTTGACCAACCAAATCGTCAACCTCATCAAGAATACCTCGACAGTTGCTATCATCTCTGGAGTGGACTTGATGTTTGTGACCAAGTCTTGGTCAGCTCTTAACGGAAACTACATTCCAGCATTTTTAGGCGCTGCCCTTCTCTACTTTTCTCTATGCTTCCCTGTTGCCCAGTTTGGTCGCAAGATGGAGCAAGCCAACAAAAAAGCCTATTCACTTTAGGAGGTTACTATGGAATCCATTTTAGAAGTTTTGACCCCAGATAACCTAATCTTTATCTTTAAAGGATTTGGCTTGACCCTCTATATTTCTCTGATTGCCATCGTCCTCTCTACCCTCATCGGAACAGTGCTAGCCGTCATGAGAAATGGCAAAAATCCTGTCTTGCGCATCATCTCCAGCATTTACATCGAATTTGTACGGAATGTTCCCAACCTTCTCTGGATTTTCACTATCTTTTTAGTGTTCAAGATGAAATCCACACCAGCAGGAATCACTGCCTTCACCCTCTTTACATCAGCAGCCCTAGCTGAGATTATCCGAGGCGGTCTCAATGCCGTAGACAAGGGGCAGTACGAAGCAGGAATGTCGCAAGGATTTACCTCAGCCCAAATCCTCTACCACATCATTCTCCCACAAGCAATCCGCAAAATGCTGCCAGCCATCATTTCTCAGTTTGTAACCGTGATTAAGGATACCAGTCTTCTCTACTCTGTTATCGCCCTACAAGAACTCTTTGGAGCCAGCCAAATTCTCATGGGCCGTTATTTCGAACCAGAGCAAGTGTTTAGTCTTTATATCCTGATTGCCCTCATCTACTTCAGCTTCAACCTAGCAATTTCGAGCCTATCTCATATGCTAGCAAAACGTTGGCAACAAGCTGCAGAATAAACAGCAACTCTCCAGTTAAATTGGAGAGTTTTTTTATGATAGTAGATATTTATAGACCTCAATTTGACACCATACTTTTTCTATGATAAAATGTAACAAATTTATTTACAACAAATCAAATCTAAATGAAATGGAATTTTCTATGATATCAATCAAAGGACTACTCTTTATCATAGCTAGTTTTATCTTGACTCTTTTTGCTTGGATGAACACTTCTCCCCAATTCATGATTCCAGGACTAGCTTTAACAAGCCTATCTCTGACTTTTATCCTAGCCACTCGTCTCCCCCTACTAGAAAGCTGGTTTCACGGTTTGGAGAAGGTCTACACCGTCCACAAATTCACAGCCTTTCTATCCGTCATCCTACTAATCTTTCATAACTTTAGTATGGGCGGTTTGTGGGGATCTCGTTTAGCTGCTCAGTTTGGCAATCTTGCCATCTATATCTTTGTCAGTATCATCCTTGTCGCCTATTTAGGCAAATACATCCAATACGAAGCTTGGCGATGGATTCACCGCCTGGTTTACCTAGCTTATATTTTCGGACTCTTTCATGTCTACATGATGATGGGCAATCGTCTTCTCACATTTAATCTTCTAAGTTTTCTTGTTGGTAGCTATGCCCTTTTAGGCTTACTAGCTGGTTTTTATATCATTTTTCTATATCAAAAGATTGGCTTCCCCTATCTAGGGAAAATTACCAATCTCAAACGCTTAAATCACGATACTATAGAAATTCAAATCCATCTTAGCAGACCTTTCAACTATCAATCAGGACAATTTGCCTTCCTAAAGATTTTCCAAGAAGGCTTTGAAAGTGCTCCGCATCCCTTTTCTATCTCAGGAGGTCACGGTCAAACTCTTTACTTTACTGTCAAAAATTCAGGCGACCATACCAAGAATATCTATGACAATCTTCAAGTCGGCAGCAAAGTAAGCGTAGACAGAGCTTACGGACACATGATCATAGAAGAAGGACGAGAAAATCAGGTTTGGATTGCTGGAGGCATTGGGATTCCCCCCTTCATCTCTTACATCCGTGAACATCCTATTTTAGATAAACAGGTTCACTTCTACTATAGCTTCCGTGGAGAAGAAAATGCAGTCTATCTGGATTTGCTCCGTGACTATGCTCAGAAAAACCCTAATTTTGAACTCCATCTAGTAGACAGTAGGAAAGACGGCTATCTTAATTTTGATCAAGAAGAAGTGCCCGAACTTGCAAGCGTCTATATGTGCGGTCCTCTTTCTATGATGAAGTTACTTGCCAAACAGATTAAGAAACAAAATCCAAAAGCAGAGCTTATTTACGAAGGATTCAAGTTCAAATAACCACTCATACTCTCCTGGAATTCCCCAGGAGTTTTTTCTACGCAATCTAAAAAAACACTGCCAGATTTCTAGCAGTGTTTTGAGTTTCATTTGCAGGCATCTATCCCTCTTAATCCTTCATCTGACTCTCTGCGTCGGCCACGACTTGCTCTAAGCTAGTCTGACCAAGCTCTGCCTCCATAGCCAGCTGGATTCTCTCCAATTTTTGATCCAAAACATCATGAATATGGGCTCCAACTGGGCAATTTGGATTTGGATTGTCATGAAAACTGAAGAGTTGACCAGTCTTACCAAGACACTCAACAGCCTGATAAACATCTAATAGACTAATGTCTTTGAGATCCTTGACAATCTCTGTCCCACCTGTTCCACGCGCTACTGAAATCAGCTCTGCCTTCTTCAACTGGGACAAGGTCTTTCTGATAATGACTGGATTGACCCCGACACTAGCAGCCAGAAAATCACTGGTCACCTTGCTTTCCTTCCCCTTGAGGGCAATGATTATCAGCATATGAGTCGCAATGGTAAATCTACTTGGAATTTGCATCCTCTTCTCCTTTTTACGAGGCTACCCTGCCTCTACTCTTCTTTTTCTATTATTATACCCTTTTTAGTTGTAATGTCAATCGTTACCACTTTTCAACCAGGCATCTAACTCCCTATCGTAGCCCTCTTGCTGGGCCAATTCTCTCAAAAATTCTTGATTGTGAGTATGATGGATACCATTGACCAGACTTTCATAATAAACCTCAAAATAGGGAAGTTTGAGATCTTTAGCCAGCTGCAATTCAGCTGCTACATCGTAGTCTACCCGTCGGAAATCCATATCTACCAAGCCCTTGTCATCAAACTCTAAAATCATATACTGGGCCCGCAAGTCCTTCCGTAACTGGGTATCTAGAAAGAAAGGTTGCCCAATCGAACCCGGATTGACAATCAATTGACCACCAGTTCCGTAACGAAGCAACTGCTGGTGAATATGACCATAAACAGCAATATCACAAGGCGGATTGGTCACCAAGCGGTCAAAATCCTCTTGCGCTCCAGTATGAATCAACTCTCGCCCCCAGTTCTTATCAGGAAGATGGTGGCTAATTCCCACCGTCAAATCCCCAAACTGACGATGAAGCTGGAGAGGTTGATTGTGAAGCAGTTCAATTTCTTCTAGGGAAATTTCCTCTAAAACATACTGGCACTGGCGTAAGAGATAGCGTTGACTGGGACGAGTACTATCCAATTCCTTGCGGACACCATGCCAAAGACTGTCTTCCCAGTTTCCCAAAACTCTAGCCGTAATCGGTAGTTCAGCCAACAAGTCCAAAATCCTTCTACGCCCTGTCCCTGGCATGAGAATGTCTCCCAGAAGCCAGTATTCATCCACTCCTAGCTGCCGCGCATCTGCCAAAACAGCCTCCAAAGCGGTGATATTTCCATGAATATCTGAAAGAAGAGCTATTTTTGTCATTCTTTCTCCTCATTTCCTCTTATATATCTTTTTAATATTATAACAAAAAATACTGTTTAATAGTCACCTTTAACCCACTCTTACTAAATCCAGAACACTACTTTTATCAAGGTAAAAACTTATCAAAAAGATGATTTCACATTACTCCTAACAAAGCATAGCAGGCACTCTTTCAATGAAGAAAATTCAAAAAAATCTACAAATATCTTGAAAAATCTCACAATCATGCTATAATAATCCATAGAGACAAGTCACTTAGTCCCTTTCTACTAGAGAGTGCGTGGTTGCTGGAAACGCATAGAAAGACTATACTGATACTACTCTACTGACTTTTATGCAAACATAAAACGGTGGCCACGTTAGAGCCAATCAGAGGTGTCCCTCTTTTTTGAGGAACATAAATGAAGGTGGAACCACGTTGCGACGTCCTTTCGAGGATGTCGCTTTTTGTTTTTCTAGCTTTCACAATCCTCTATCCCTGTTTTCAGAATAGGGTTAACACATTCGTCAATAATATAAGTAAGGAGAACATCATGATTAACATTACTTTCCCAGATGGCGCTGTTCGTGAATTCGAATCTGGCGTTACTACTTTTGAAATTGCCCAATCTATCAGCAATTCCCTAGCTAAAAAAGCCTTGGCTGGTAAATTCAACGGTAAACTCATCGACACTACTCGTGCTATCACTAAAGATGGAAGCATCGAAATCGTGACACCTGATCACGAAGATGCCCTTCCAATCCTACGTCACTCAGCTGCTCACTTGTTTGCCCAAGCCGCTCGTCGTCTTTTCCCAGACATTCACTTGGGAGTTGGTCCAGCCATCGAAGACGGCTTCTACTACGATACAGACAACACAGCTGGCCAAATCTCTAACGAAGACCTTCCTCGTATCGAAGAAGAAATGCAAAAAATCGTCAAAGAAAACTTCCCATCAATCCGTGAAGAAGTGACTAAAGACGAGGCACGTGAAATCTTCAAGAACGACCCTTACAAGTTGGAATTGATTGAAGAACACTCAGAAGACGAAGGTGGTTTGACCATCTACCGTCAGGGTGAATATGTAGACCTCTGCCGTGGCCCTCACGTCCCTTCAACAGGTCGTATCCAAATCTTCCACCTTCTCCATGTAGCAGGTGCTTACTGGCGTGGAAATAGCGACAACGCTATGATGCAACGTATCTACGGTACAGCTTGGTTTGACAAGAAAGACTTGAAAAACTACCTTCAAATGCGTGAAGAAGCTAAGGAACGCGACCACCGTAAACTCGGTAAAGAGCTTGATCTCTTCATGATTTCTCAAGAGGTTGGTCAAGGTTTGCCATTCTGGTTGCCAAATGGTGCGACTATTCGTCGTGAGTTGGAACGCTACATCGTAGACAAAGAGCTAGCTTCTGGCTACCAACACGTCTACACTCCACCACTTGCTTCTGTTGAACTTTACAAGACTTCTGGTCACTGGGATCATTACCAAGAAGACATGTTCCCAACTATGGACATGGGTGACGGGGAAGAATTTGTCCTTCGTCCAATGAACTGTCCGCACCACATCCAAGTCTTCAAACACCATGTTCACTCTTACCGTGAGTTGCCAATCCGTATCGCTGAAATCGGTATGATGCACCGTTATGAAAAATCTGGTGCACTCACTGGTCTTCAACGTGTACGTGAAATGTCACTCAACGACGGTCACCTCTTTGTGACTCCAGAACAAATCCAAGAAGAATTCCAACGCGCCCTTCAGTTGATTATCGATGTTTATGAAGATTTCAACTTGAATGAATACCGCTTCCGTCTCTCTCTTCGCGACCCTCAAGATACTCATAAGTACTTTGATAATGATGAGATGTGGGAAAATGCTCAAACCATGCTTCGTGCAGCCCTTGATGAAATGGGCGTGGACTACTTTGAAGCCGAAGGTGAAGCAGCCTTCTACGGACCAAAATTGGATATTCAAGTTAAGACCGCTCTTGGAAAAGAAGAAACTCTTTCTACTATCCAACTTGACTTCTTGCTTCCAGAACGCTTCGACCTTAAATATATCGGAGCTGATGGTGAAGAGCACCGTCCAGTTATGATCCACCGTGGAGTTATCTCAACTATGGAACGCTTCACAGCTATCTTGATTGAGAACTACAAGGGTGCCTTCCCAACATGGCTAGCACCTCACCAAGTAACTCTCATCCCAGTATCTAACGAAAAACACGTGGACTACGCATGGGAAGTAGCGAAGAAACTCCGTGACCGTGGTGTCCGTGCAGATGTAGATGAGCGCAATGAAAAAATGCAGTTTAAGATCCGTGCTTCACAAACAAGCAAGATTCCTTACCAATTAATCGTTGGAGACAAGGAAATGGAAGACGGAACAGTCAACGTTCGTCGTTACGGCCAAAAAGAAACACAAACTGTCTCAGTAGATGATTTTGTTCAAGCTATTCTAGCTGATATCGCCAACAAATCACGCGTTGAGAAATAAAACAATCACAGTCTGAGAAACATTTTTCAGAGCCAGAAAAAGCAACAACTATTTCAGCTGTTGCTTTTTATATTTTTACTCAATGAAAATCAAAAAGCAAACTAGGAAGCTAGCCGCAAGCTGTACTTGAGTACGGTAAGGCGACGCTGACGTGGTTTAAAGAGATTTTCGAAGAGTATTATTTAATCCGAGCTAGTAGTGATTGATCAAACCACCACACAAGATTTGCTTTCATGAGTTAGATAAGGTCAATATCCTCAATCCTTGTCTGCTTCATTTTCTTTTACGAGATCTTTTTGTGAATCCTTTTCAGAGAGTTTTTGATCGATATACTTATTAATGGTTTCATAAAATTCCTTGGTCGTCTCACCGTCTAATTTTGTCGAATTATGAACTTGATTGACTTTCAATTGAACAGATTGAATACCGTAAGAGGCTTGTTTTTGGTGGAGCGTTTCTAATTCTTCTTCTGAAATCGGATCTCCAACAACCGTCAAGACCAATTCATTGTTCCTTGACTTGTAGACTTGATTAATGACCGTATGATTGGCAAACTCTTTTCCTACAAACTGTTTGATTCCTTCTTTTCGCGCTTGATCTATCGTCAGAGTGACTGCTGAATAACTAGCCGGAAGAATCAATAATACAATCAAGGAGATCAACCCAATTCTCATTTTAATGTTTAGCTCTTTAAATGAACTTAAGGGAGATTTTCTCATCATAATTCTTGTTCCAACAATGTTGATTAGCATGATAAAGACACAGTTGATCAAGAAAAGATAAAGAGCCCCAAATAAAAATCGTACATTTCCATTAGCTAAACCGTAACCTGCAGTGCAGATAGGTGGCATCAGAGCTGTTGCGATGGCTACTCCTGGTACGATATTGTTTGCTTCTTTTTTCCTTGAACCAATGAAACCTGCTATCCCACCAGCAATAGCAATGAGAACATCCCAAATGGTTGGAGAGGTTCGTGCAATCAATTCGCTACTTTCATAAGATAAGGGAGAAATCCAGAAATACAGAGCCGAGACAAGCAAGCTGACCAATACTTGGGTAAATAAAACCTCTAGAGATTGCTTGATTAAACGCGTATCAAAAATAGCTAAACCAAATCCGAGTCCAACAATCGGTGTCATAAGAGGGGAAATCAGCATAGCTCCAATAATGACAGCTGTTGAATTCATATTTAGGCCGATAGAGGCAATAAAAATCGCACACATCAAAATCACTGTATCTCTTAATCGAACATGAAGATCATCATATAATTTCTCACGGTATTCACGTGTTGAATAGTTTCCAGTCATTGGTTACTCCTTTTATTTCATATAATCTTGTTTCTGCATGGATGATGGTAAAGAGACTTTTGTCCAATCTTACATATTTTTCTTCTCACCTGTTATTCTTTTGAAAATTTTCCTTTAAGTATCCGTCAGTCCATCCTTCATATTATATCAAAAATTTTACAGTCTTTCTCTGAAGAAATCTATCAATTGAACAGATATATAAAGAAATTTTTGTTTCCTTATCCAAAGAACAAAAGACTGCATCTCTTATAAAAGAAGATGCAGTTTAATAAATAAGCGTGATGAGTTTGTTTGACAACCCATTGCTCCATTTTGATTTTTTCAACCGAAAACGCCCAAGCAAATAATTTACTAGGATACACAGTTAAAGATAAAAAAGCCCAGTTGTCTTATCCTGGGCTCTTATCTATCATGCTCACTCAATTATCAGATTCATATCGGAAAACTTAATTCTTACTATCGTTCCTTTTCCAACCTCAGACTCGATACGAATCTGGTGACCTAGTTCTTCAGAAATTTTCTTAGATAGATAGAGGCCAAGTCCAGATGACTGCTGAGTTAGGCGTCCATTATATCCTGAGAAGCCACGTTCAAAGACTCGGAGGACATCACTGTTTTTTATCCCGATTCCCGTATCCTTGATACAAAGCTCTTGTCCCTCCATATAAATCTCCAGACCACCTTCCTTGGTATACTTGAGACTGTTTGAGATGATTTGCTCAATAACCACTAGCAGCCACTTTTTATCCGTCACGATTTCTTTATCAAGATCATGTAGATTGACATTTAATCCTTTTTGAATAAAGAAAAGAGCATATTTACGAATTATTTCTTTGACCAAGTCCTCAATTTGAACCTGCTTTAAGACCAAATCATCATGGAAACTTTCTAAACGCAGGTACTGTAAAACCAAGTTGGTATAGGAGTCGATCTTGAAAATTTCCTGTTCTAGCTGCTGCTTCAGTTGGCGGTCAGCTACTTCTGCAACTAAGAGTTGACTAGCTGCAATGGGTGTCTTAACCTGATGGACCCACAAGGTATAGTAATCCAGCAAATCCGTCAGTTTTCTTTCTGAATCTGACCTCTGCTGATAGAGTTCCATCTCACGCGCTTCTAATTTTTCTGCTAAAGCTATTTCCAAAGGAGATTTGGCTTCCCTCTCCCCATAGAGAATTTCCTGGCGATAGACCTGCATTTCCACCAATATGTCCCAAGTGAAAAATAAGATGGTTACAAAACAACATAGCAGGAAAAAGTAGAGAAAATAAATTCCCAAACTTGCAAATAAAAACTGAAAGAGCAAAACCAGAAACGTCAAAGAAAGCAGATAGACAAACAGACGACTACGGGAACGCAGATAGGCTAGAAAAAATTGTTTCCAATCAAGCATGCTTCAGTCCGTACCCTATCCCTTTCTTGGTCTCGATAAATCCTACCAAGCCCTGTTCTTCCAACTTTTTACGCAAACGAGCCACATTAACAGATAGGGTATTGTCATCAATGAAAAAGTCACTATTCCAAAGTTCCCGCATGAGATCGTCACGCGCTACAATATTGCCCGCATGCTCAAACAATACTCGTAAAATCTGGAATTCATTCTTGGTCAAATTCAAGACTTGCCCTTGATAATGTAAATCCATGGATTTGGTATTAAGGATAACACCAGCATATTCCAGTAAACTCTCGTCACGCCCAAACTCATAGGAACGGCGCAACAAGCCCTGAACCTTGGCTAGAAGGACCTGCTGGTCAAAAGGCTTGGTCACAAAGTCATCCGCCCCCATATTGATTGCCATGACGATATCCATAGCCTGGTCTCTCGAAGACAGAAACATGATGGGTACCTTGGAAATCTTGCGAATCTCCTGACACCAGTGATAGCCATTAAACAAGGGCAGTCCAATATCCATGAGGACCAGATGAGGTTCCGACTGGACAAAAAGACTCAAAACTTCCATAAAGT
This sequence comes from Streptococcus mitis, assembly GCF_000722755.1. Taxonomy (GTDB): domain Bacteria; phylum Bacillota; class Bacilli; order Lactobacillales; family Streptococcaceae; genus Streptococcus; species Streptococcus mitis_CM. Next base: position 163,324 of record NZ_JPFY01000012.1, read on the forward strand.
CTTCTACCAGAACCACTTCAAATCCCCATTCAGAGAGCATTTTCCCGACCTGTTGACGAATGACCTGATCATCTTCTACTAATAAAATCTTGTGCATGCGCTCCTCCTTTTCTATTATTATAACAGATTTTTCCATGTTAGAAGGTCTGAAACTGAATTTGAAAGAGCTTGTTTTTAGCCAACAAAATGAGGCAACCCTACTAGCTAATTTGAGGGAAATTTGATAAGATAAATAAAAAAGAAAGGAGCTCTAATGGCCAATATTTTTGATTATCTGAAAGATGTCGCACACGATTCCTTTTACGACCTTCCTTTGAATGAGCTAGACATTCTAGCCTTAACAGAAATCACCTATCTCTCCTTTGATAATCTGGTCTCCACAAGTCCTCTGCGACTTTTAGACTTGGCACTTCTCATTCCAAGAGAGTCTAACATGTTGACCAGTAAAAACCGCCTCCAGCTATTAGATGAACTAGCTCAACACAAGCGCTTCAAAAATTGCAAACTCTCCCATTTTATCAATGATATCGACCCTGAGCTGCAAAAACAGTTTGCGGCTATGACCTACCGCCTCACTCTCGATACTTATCTGATTGTCTTTCGTGGGACTGATGACAGTATCATTGGCTGGAAGGAAGATTTTCACCTAACCTATATGAAGGAAATTCCTGCTCAAAAGCATGCCCTCCGCTATTTAAAGAACTTTTTTGTCCACCATCCTAAGCAAAAGGTCATTCTGGCTGGACATTCCAAGGGAGGAAATCTAGCTATCTATGCTGCTAGTCAAATTGAGCAAAGCTTGCAAAATCAAATCACAGCAGTTTATACCTTTGATGCGCCTGGTCTCCATAAAGAACTGACACAAACCGAGGGCTATCAAAGGATAATGGATAGAAGCAAGGTCTTCATCCCACAAGGGTCCATTATCGGTATGATGATGGAAATCCCTAACCACCAAATCATCGTGCACAGTACTGCCTTAGGTGGTATCGCCCAGCACGATACCTTTAGTTGGCAGATTGAGGACAAGCACTTCGTCCAACTGGATAAAATCAACAGTGATAGTCAACAAGTTGACACAACCTTCAAAGAATGGGTGGCAACAGTCCCTGACGAGGAGCTTCAGCTCTACTTCGACCTCTTCTTTGGCACCATTCTAGATGCTGGGATTAGCTCCATCAATGACCTGTCATCCTTAAAGGCGCTTGAACACATTCATCATCTCTTTGTCCAAGCTCAATCCCTCACTCCAGAAGAAAGGGAAACCATGGGACGCCTTACCCAATTATTGATTGATACCCGTTACCAAGCATGGAAAAATAGATAATCCACATAAAAAACCCAACTAATCACTTGATTAGTTGGGTTTTCATTTATGAAATTGAATTCCTTTGTTTAATCTTTAATGATTAAAACATTAGTCTTCTTTTTTCTTGCGTGCCACAAGACCAAATCCGCTCAATACTCCAAGAAGTCCAAGAGCTGCTAGGCTTGAGTGATCTTCTGTACCAGTATTAGGCAATTCCTTAGCCGGTTTAGCTGGAGCTGGTTTTGATGGTTTCGCAGGTTCTGGTTTCACAGAAGGAATGATTTTTTCATAAACATGAACTGTGTCGCCATTTGGAAGTTTCTTAGTTTCTACGAAGCGGTAGCCTGGAATATCTTTCTTAGGTTGTTCGCCATCTTCACTTGGATTACCTGGAATCTCGTTTCCTTCTTTATCCTTGAATGATGTCTTAACTTTTTCGTAGACGTGCTCTGTATCTCCATTTGGAAGTTTCTTAGTTTCTACGAAGCGGTAGCCTGGAATATCTTTCTTAGGTTGTTCGCCATCTTCACTTGGATTACCTGGAATCTCGTTTCCTTCTTTATCCTTGAATGATGTCTTAACTTTTTCGTAGACGTGCTCTGTATCTCCATTTGGAAGTTTCTTAGTTTCTACGAAGCGGTAGCCTGGAATATCTTTCTTAGGTTGTTCGCCATCTTCTGTTGGATAGTTTGGAATTTCATTTCCTTCTTTATCCTTGAATGATGTCTTAACTTTTTCGTAGACGTGTTCGATGTCGCCATTTGGAAGTTTCTTAGTCTCTACGAAGCGGTAACCTGGGATATCTTTCTTAGGTTGTTCGCCATCTTCTGTTGGATAGTTTGGAATTTCATTTCCTTCTTTATCCTTGAATGATGTCTTAACTTTCTCATAAACGTGTTCGATGTCGCCATTTGGAAGTTTCTTAGTCTCTACGAAGCGGTAACCTGGGATATCTTTCTTAGGTTGTTCGCCATCTTCTGTTGGATAGTTTGGAATTTCATTTCCTTATTTATCCTTGTGACTTGTCTTAACTTTCTCATAAACGTGCTCTGTATCACCGTTTGGAAGTTTCTTAGTTTCTACGAAGCGGTAACCTGGGATATCTTTCTTAGGATTTGTACCTTCTTCAGTAGTTGTTCCTGGAATTACATTACCATCTTTATCTTTATAAGTTGTCGTAACTTTTTCATAGATGTGTTTTGTATTTCCTTTTTCGTCTACTTCAGTTTTAACAATCTTGTATCCTGGGATATCTTTAGTTGGTTTAGTTCCATCTTCTGTTGGTGAAAGTGGTTTACCATCTTTATCAACGAACGAAGTATCAGGACGAACTGTTGGAGTGTAAGTAGCTGTTACAGGTGTTCCGTTCTTATCTACACGTTTAACTGTCACACCTTTAGCTTTTCCTACGAAGTCAGGTTCTGGTGTGAACGTTACTTTACCGTTTTCATCGATTGTGTATGTTCCTTCGCCTGGTACTTTCTTCTCAGTTGTGCCATCGTCAAATGTTGGTTTAACAGTTTCATCGATTGGTACATTAGGGTTTCCTGGTTTAAATTCAGGTGTTCCTGTTTGTGGTTGCCCTTTAGGTCCTTCAGATTCTGCAGGTGTTCCTTCTGGAGTCACTGGAGTTACTGTTGGTGTGTATTTAGCTGTCACTGGTGTGCCATTCTTATCTACACGTTTAACAGTTACGCCTGTTCCTTTACCTGTGAATGTCTTCTCTGGTGTGAACGTTACTGTACCGTCTGGATTTACTTTGTAAGTTCCTTCGCCTGGAATTGTCTTAGTTGTTGATCCATCTTCGAAGGTTGCTGGTACTTCATCATCCATTGGTACTTCTGGGTTGCCTGGTTTGAATTCAGGTTTACCATTTTGTTCTTTACCTTGGATATCTGTTGTTTCAGCAGGTGTTCCTTCTGGAGTTACTGGGGTTACTGTTGGTGTGTATTTAGCCGTTACTGGCGTACCGTTCTTATCTACACGTTTAACAGTTACGCCTGTGCCTTTACCTGTGAATGTCTTCTCAGGTGTGAACGTTACTGTGCCATCTGATGAAACTGTGTATGTTCCTTCACCTGGAATTGTCTTAGTTGTTGAACCGTCTTCGAAGGTTGCTGGTACTTCATCATCCATTGGTACTTCTGGGTTGCCTGGTTTGAATTCAGGTTTACCATTTTGTTCTTTACCTTGGATATCTGTTGTTTCAGCTGGGTCTGCGGTTGGGGTTACTGGGGTTACGTTTGGTGTGTATTTAGCCGTTACTGGGGTTCCGTTCTTATCTACACGTTTAACTGTTACGCCTGTGCCTTTACCTGTGAAGTTCTTCTCTGGAGTGAACGTTACTGTACCGTCTGGATTTACTTTGTAAGTTCCTTCGCCTGGAATTGTCTTAGTTGTTGATCCATCTTCGAAGGTTGCTGGCACTTCATCATCCATTGGTACGTCTGGATTTCCTGGTTTGAATTCAGGTTTGCCAGTTTGTTCTTTACCTTGGATGTCTGTTGTTTCAACTGGGTCTGCGGTTGGAGTTACTGGGGTTACGTTTGGTGTGTATTTAGCCGTTACTGGTGTTCCGTTCTTATCTACACGTTTAACTGTTACTCCCGTACCTGCTCCTGTGAATGTCTTCTCTGGCGTGAACGTTACTGTGCCATCTGGTGCCACTGTGTATGTTCCTTCACCTGGGATGACTTTTTCTGTTGAACCATCTTCGAAGGTTGCTGGTACTTCGTCATTCATCGGTACATTTGGATTTCCTGGTTTGAATTCAGGTTTGCCAGTTTGTTCTTTACCTTGGATATCTGTTGTTTCAGCTGGTTCTGCTGTTGGGGTTACAGGGGTTACGTTTGGTGTGTATGTTGTTGAAACTGGCGTTCCATTTACGTCTACACGTTGGACTGTAACTCCTTTTGCTTTTCCTACGAATTGTGGTTCTGGACGGAATTCTACTACTCCGTTATATACTGTGTAAGTTCCTTCGCCCGGTACCACGATTTCATTAGTTACTTTACCTGTTGATGGATCGATTAATTCTAATGGTTTTGTTTCATCGATTGGTACAATTTTTTGTACTCCATCTACTGATACTCTTCCTCCTAAGAATTGTGGTAATCCCTTTTGTAACGCACCTTGGATATCTGTTGTTTCAGCTGGTGTTGCTGTTGGAGTTGCTGGTAATACTGTTGGTGTGTATTTAGCCGTTACTGGTGTTCCGTTCTTATCTACACGTTTAACCGTTACTCCTGTTCCTGTTCCTGTGAATGTTTTCTCAGGTACGAATGTTACTGTTCCATCTGGAGCTACAGTGTAAGTACCTTCTCCTGGAATTACTTTTTCTTTTGAACCATCTTCGAATGTCGCTGGAGTATCATCATCCATTGGCACTTCATCAGCACCAGGTGTGAATGTTGGTTTACCAGTTTGAGTTGCACCTTGTACATCTTTTGTTTCTTTTGGTTCTGCTGTTGGTACTACTGGAGTTACTGTTGGTGTGTAAGTTGTTTCTACCTTAGTTCCGTTAGTATCCTTCGCTACAACCTTAGCTGAATCTGGTGTGCCTGTGAAGTCTTTGTTTGGTTGGAATGTGATAACTCCTGTTGTTGGATCAATTGTGTATGTTCCAACTTCTTTACCATCTTTTGTAGCTGGCATTGTTGTTACTTCGTTACCACTTGGGTCTACCAATTTAACAGTTGTCTTATCAATTGGTGCTACTTCATCACCTTGTTTGAACATTGACTCTGTTTCTTGAGTTTGTGGTTGACCTTGTTTTCCAGTTGTTTCTTTTGGTGTTGCCGTTGGAACTACTGGAGTCACTGTTGGTGTATAAGTAGCTGTAGCTGGTGTTCCATTCTTATCTTTAACTTCAACAGTTGCTGGATCTGGTGTTCCTGTGAAGTCTTTGTTTGGTTTAAATGTTACAACACCTGTTAAAGGATCGATTACGTATTTACCAATTTCTTTTCCATCTTTTGTAGCTGGAATTTCTTTGTCATCAACTGGTTGTCCATTTACTACAAATTTAGCTGGTTGCTGTTCGTTAATTGTAATTGGAGCTGTTTCATCGCCTTGTGTAAAGACAGGTTTACCTGTTTGTTCTTGACCTTGTTTGCCACTTGAAGTTACATCTTCACCTGTTGGCTTAACTGGTGTTACTTCTGGAGTATATTTTCCTTTTGAAGTAACTGGAACTTTGTTTCCTTCTGAGTCAGTGGCTGTTACTGATACTTGTACATTAACACCTTTAGCTTTTCCTGTAAATGTTGGAAGTGGTTCAAATGTTACTACACCTGTTGTTGGATCGATTGAGTATGTTCCTTCTCCATCAACTACCACTTTACCTTCAGCATTAGCTCCTTCTAATGAGTAGGCAGCTGTTGTCCAGTCTACGTTTGTGCCATCTAATGTATTATCTGTATTATTTAATTCAGAGAAACGATCTTTTCCTGATTTAGATGTTTGAGGTTGTCCTTGTTTTCCTGTAGTTTCATCTGCAGATGGTGCAATTCCGTATACAGTTGGTGTATATGAATTTTCTACCGCTACTGTTACTGGATTTCCTGATTCATCATTAAATGTTACATCAGCCGCTACTGTTACCGGATTTGCAGTTCCTACAAATCCTTCTACTGGAGTGAACGTTACTTCACCTGTATTTGGATCTACAGTGTATGTTCCTTCATCAGTTGTTACAGATTCAACTTTTGCTCCTGTTTTTGGATCTACTAGTTTGTAGTTTGATACTGTAGTTCCTTCTTTTCCATCATTGAAATTGTCGGCCATTGAGTCAGTTTGTTTTTGACCTTGAGCGCCTGATGATTTCTCTGGTTCTGTTACTACGATGTAGTAAGTTGTTTCTGCTACTGCATCTTCTGTAACTTCACCTGTATTTGTTCCACCGACTGTTGGAGTTGTCACAACCCCATTTGAATCTACTGCGCTTACTGTTACTTTGTAACGTCCTTTTTGGGATAGTACATAAGCGTTAGCTTTAGCTAGATTTGCTTCTGCAGCTGTTTTAAGAGCTGTACGTGCAGTTTCTACCGCTTTTTCAGCTTCTAAAGCTGCAGTACGTGTTGACTCTACTTCAGTATTTTTTGTTGAAAGATTTGTTTGAGCTGTTGCTAATTGTGCTTCAATAGATGCTTTAAACTCTTTTACATTAGCAAGTTTTCTCTCTGCTAATTCTTGAGCTGTTGGAGAAATTGTACGTAGCTTCAAGTCATCTAATGCTGCTTGAGCATCTTCTACCGTTCTTGTTGAACGATCTAATAGTTCTTGAAGACGTGCTAATTCATTTTGTGTATCTTGATATTCTTTTACAGCCGTTGCTGCCGCTTGAGTTTTAGCTGCCGCTGTACGTTGTGCTTGAATATAAGCTGTTTCTTCTGCTTGAGCTCCATCAAAATTAGTTACTGTTCCATCTGGTGCAGTTACTGTTACTTTTGTTTTAATTGTATCAGAATCTGCAGCTGTAGTTTTATCATCGATTGTATCTGCGAATGCTACGTTTGCTTTAGGTGATTTAACTAAGTCTACTGATGTATCTTTTGCTTCTGAATAACTTGTTGAAGTTCCAGTTGGTTTGTCATTGTGAATTGATGCTAGGTCTGTTGAACTTGCTTCACGGTATGCTACATACCCTTTAAATCCTGATGCTGTCTCGATTTCCCAACCAGCATTTGATTCTTTAGCTGTTACTGCTGTACCGTCAGAAGATGTCCATTGGTTTGTTACTGAGTCGTAACTTACTGTAACCACCATTCCTTGTTCTGAAGATGTGTTATCTTTTTTAACCAATGTCTCTGTACGTGTAACAGCACCTACTGCTGTTACCTCACCATTCTTACGAATTTCTGCAATCTTATCTACTAATGTTGCCGCTGAAGATGTTGCATTCCATGTACGTTCAAATTCATAGACAACAAATTTAACATCACCATTTGCTTGAGCATCTGTATAAACACGACGTTCAATAAGAGTTGATGTACCATTGCCATTGTCTTTTAGTTCATAAGCTTTTTCAGTAGGTAACGAATATTTACCTGTTGCACGGTTAAATACCGCTTTATACGTATTACCTGCTGCATCAGTTACCATAGCAAATTCACGTTGGATGTTTGCTTTCACCTTATCAGTTGTGGCTTTTGCTACAATATTATCCACACCTACATATTTAGTAGATTCTGGTGTTACGGTTAAGTTAAAAGTTGAATCTCCTGTTGTAGATGCAGCCCCTAATACCGCACCTTCTTGTACAGCTGTATTTGTAGTACCTGCTGCTACTGTCCAGTTTCCATCTTTAACTTCAAGTTTTGTAACTGTTCCATCTGGCATTGTAATTTCAGCTTTGTTAGCACCTTTTGAAATTGTCACAGGTACATTTGTTGCATAAGCTTCAACATTCTTAACAGTAATCTTAGGTGCTACTGCAATTGTAATATTTTCATGGGCTTCTTGACCATACATATTCCAATCCATATTTCTTGCATTGGTTGTATTATTATAGTCTTTGGCATAAACAGATGCTGTGAAAATCCCAGCTTCACTTGCTGTTCCAGTAATATCTCCATTTTTTGGATTATAGCTTAATCCTGGTACAACATCATTTATTGAAGTTTTACTTCCCGTATAATTACCGTTTAAGGCAGTATGCGCTGTGACAGTTTGTGGTCCGTTCTCGGTATTTACTTTAGATCCATCAACTGCAGTAAAGGTTGCTCCATTCGTGCCTCCAGGAGCAGTTTTTGAACCGGCAACAACTTTTTCTCCATTACTTCTGTATACATAACCAGCTCTTTCATCACGAGTCATTCCATCATTATCAACATATTTGATGTTATGATTAACTTGATCGCCTACTGTTACTAATTTTGATTTTCCTTGAATAAGTGGTGCAGATGAATCTTGCCATCCTACCCATCCAGCAGTTAAGTCTCTGAAAGTAACTTGCTGAGTAGCTCCACCTTTCTCTACAGTTACAATATAGCGCATGTCATATACACCGTTTTGAAGAGTAGATGCTACATAGCCTTCAACAGTATCTGTAGTTGCATTATAAGCTAATCCAGGAGGTAAGTTGCTCATATCAACTTTTGTAATTGTGTATCCTGCAGCAGTTGCCTCTGGTGATAAACTAAAACGTTTTTTCACATCCGTAAGATATACATAGTGGTTCCCCTGTTCATAAGTGTATCCATAGATTTCTGTAGCTATGTATTCATAAGCACCTTTTGAACCATATACTGTACCATTATTAACATTACCTGTAACCCGTAATTTTCCATTCCATAGTTCTGCTTCACGACCAAGTTTCTGAGCTTCTGTTTTTGATAATGGAATATCTGTACGTCCACTTACCCCTGCTTTTCCACTATTAGCCGCAGGTACATCAGTGTTCTCAGATTGATATCCATGAACATAAATTTTATAGTTAGCATTACCATCTAGTACTTTGTAAGATTTACCTGTAGATCCAAGAAATTCACCATTTTCTTTTCTTAGTTCTTTAGAAGCAGCTGTATACCCTTCATTAGCTGAACGTAAGTGTGAACCTTGGACTAGTTCTTTGCCATTACGTTCATCTTTAGAACCAGTGTTTTCAATTGCGTTTGACTCAGATTTTTTCTCAGTGTTTTCCGCTTTCTTCCCTACAGTTTCTTTACCATTTGTAGTATCAACTGCTGGAGTTTCTTTTTTCTCAACTGGTTTGTTTTGTAGTTTTGAGTTTACAGTTGTTACAAGTTTGTTGTAAGCAGCTTTTAACTCATCTTGACTAGTAGCACTTGAAAGAGCTGCTTTTGCCGCTTCCAAATCTGCATTCAAAAGAGCCAAACTTTCGTCTGTCTTGTTTGCATATTTACCTGCAGCTATATTTCCTGCTACCTGGTTAACATAAGCTTCTAATTGAGTCTTATCCAATTTAGGAGCTACTACTTCTTTCGGAGTTTCCTCTGGTTTAGATTTTTCTGCTTTAACCTCTGGTTTAGCTTCCGCTACTTTAGTTTCTGGCTTAACGGCTTCCTTCTCTTTATTAGGATCCGCTTGATTTGCTGGCGCAGTAGTTGCTGCTACTGATGCTTCAGCACCTTGAACTTCCGTTGCTGATACCGCACCACTTCCAAGGAACATCAATCCAGCTGCAATCGCTACTGACGCTGCTCCAAAGCTATATTTCCGGATACCATAACGGATGTACTTTTCTACTCTATAATCTTGTTGTTGCTTGCCTTTCATTTAGACCCACAACCTCCTTTTTTATTTTGATGTCGATTTACAAGTTATTGATATCGCAAACTCACATCTAACCTCAGATGAAAACAAAAGATGTTAGAAGTCATTTTCAATATCATAAAATTGTCTACAACATACAGCTTTATGATATCATATTTCCTAGTCTATGGCAAATAAAATGGCTTATTTTTTTATTCTAAATTTAAAATAAATATTTTCCAAAAACACAATAATTTTCTGACTATTTAACTTGTTTTGTTAGATATATCAAAGAGTTATAGGTTACATACTATATTTCGTAGTTTTAATATATTAATTTAAATTAACTCTGCATGTATATTTTGCTGTTCACAGACAAAAACTTGTCTCTACTGTAAGATACAATTTTTTGATTCATTATCCATTTTTTCAATAATTCACTCTCCAGCTCATTAGCTTTATTTTAAATCCCAGTCAATTAAAAGCTCTAGCTAGTTCATAACTCTAAAAATAGCTATCTTTATTTTAGACAGAATGAAGTAGATAGCAAGTAACCTTCTATAAAGAAAAACTTTCTGTCTACTTTATTCCCCCTAACTGTGCTATACTTAATTTAGTACATTCTTTGAGATTGGAGCTAGTATGAAAATCCATAAAACTGTGAATCCTGTTGCCTATGAAAACACCTATTACCTGGAAGGTGAAAAATACCTCATCGTTGTCGACCCTGGTAGCCATTGGGAAGCTATTCGTCAGACAATAGAGAACATCAACAAACCTATCTGTGCTATTCTCTTGACCCACGCCCATTATGACCATATCATGAGTTTAGACCTAGTTCGCGAGACTTTTGGAAATCCTCCTGTCTATATCGCAGAGAGTGAAGCCAGCTGGCTCTACACCCCTGTCGATAATCTCTCTGGGCTTCCTCGCCACGATGATATGGCAGATGTGGTCGCAAAACCTGCAGAGCACACCTTTGTCTTTCATGAAGAATACCAACTAGAGGAATTTCGTTTTACTGTCTTGCCAACTCCTGGTCACTCTATCGGTGGTGTTTCTATCGTCTTTCCTGATGCTCACCTAGTCTTAACAGGGGATGCTCTTTTCCGAGAAACAATCGGACGGACCGACCTTCCGACTGGTAGTATGGAGCAACTCCTTCATAGCATCCAGACCAAACTCTTCACCCTGCCAAACTATGACGTCTATCCAGGGCATGGTCCAGCTACTACTATTGCTCACGAAAAGACCTTCAATCCTTTTTTCTAGCTAGCAAAAAACCAAGGAATTTTTTATCCTTGGTTTTTGTGTACTGCTATTCAATTCTCCATTCTTTGATTTTAGAATCTAGTCTAGTATTGAACTTCATAGAACATTAGTTAGCTGACTCAAATTCTTTCCATTCAAATTTAGCTAAATCAAGTTCATTAGAAGAAATCCCTAAGATTTGCTCTGGCTTTTGATCACTACCAATTTGAAAGATTCCTTCTTTAATCTTCTGTACTCCGTCTTTATCAAAAGCATATAGACTTAAGTTCATTTCTGGTCGTGTTGACTGCCAGTCTGCATATCTGACTTGACCATTTTCATAGATAACTAAACTGGAACGAAAACCACCTGCAGAAGCTACATAAGCTGTATGAAGCAACTTGGGTTGTTTATTCTCTAAATAGTAAATGGCCCCTATATATTTTTTATCTCCAATAATCAATTCATCCTGACCATCCTTATTTAAATCAGCAAACACATAATGAAGACTAGCTGGTTTATCGTAGGTGCTTAGTGTAAAGATATAGCCATACTCTTCAGAAAAAATCTTGTTCTGTTTCAACTTTTCATACAAGGATTCTCGGTCGCCACTACTTAAAAGTGCCTGATAGTGATTGTACCGCTCTATTACTTCCTTGTACAAATCTTTTCCTGTTTCGCTTTTCGTTTCCATTGTTGTTGACGGCGTTGCCATTGAAGAACTTGTACTAGTTTGGCTCTCTGACTTCGTAGAGCTTTCCTTCTGTTCCTCTTTGGTAGAAGATGATTGTGTTGCCGAAGGTTCTATTTTTTCATCTTTTTTGTTTGCACCACAAGATGCTAAAACAAAAACAGTAAGAATAGCTGAAAATATCATTAAAAATTTCTTCATATTAACCTCTCTAACCCATCCTATACAGATTTACGGATTTTAGTATTAGATTCGATTCATTACCAAATAATCACGCGGTCTTCTGGTGAACGCCACATACCATCTCCTTCTTTGACATCATAGGTTGTAAAGAAATCATCGAAGTTTGGTACTTGCACATTGACACGGAGTTTGGCTGGTGCGTGCACATCGACACTAGCCAAAAGTTTCATAAATTCTGGACGACCTTTCATGCGCCAGATGCGACCGAAGTTGTAGAAAAATTCTTCTGCTGAGAAGTCTGGTTCTCTCTTGGCTGCTTCAAGCGCTGCAGCGATTCCTCCCAAGTCAGCCACGTTTTCTGATACAGTCAATTTACCGTTGATGGTTGCCCCATAAGAATCCTGTCCATCAAATTGGTCAATAACTTTTTGTGTTTTCTCCTTGAAGGCAGCATAGTCACTCTCTGTCCACCAATCCTTGAGGCTACCATTTTCATCAAAGGAAGCTCCGTTAGTATCAAAGGCGTGGGAAATTTCATGGGCAATAACTGCTCCAATACCACCGTAGTTAGCAGAAGATGACTGATGCAAGTCATAGAAAGGTGCTTGTAAAATAGCCGCCGGGAAGACAATCAGGTTCTTCTGTGGATTGTAGTAGGCATTGACCATATGAGCAGGCATGCCCCACTCCTTGTAGTCTACAGGCTGATTCCACTTACTCCAACTGTGTTTGATTTCCACACGCGCAAAGGCCAGAGCATTATCAAAAAGACTAGCATTTTCATCCACTACCTTGTCCTTGTAGCGTTCTGGCAATTCTTCTGGGTAACCGATGTAAGGCTTGATAACATTGAGCTTGACGATGGCCTTGTCACGAGTTTCAGGAGTTAGCCAGTCATTTTTAGCCAAGCGTTCCTTGTAGACATCAATCATGGTTGCCACTTTTTTCTCCACATCTGCCTTGGCCTCTGGAGAGAATTTTTCATGGGCATACCAGAGCCCTAAGGCTTGTTTGAAAGGATCTTGTGCTAGCTGATAAGCTGCCTTGACCTTGTCTTTAGCTTCTGGAACTCCAGAAAGGGCACGACTGTAGGCACCTGACAAGACACGAATTTCTTCTGTTAAATAACTGGTTGAGAGATTCACAACACTTAAAATTAAGGTTGCCTTGAGGAGAGGCCAAGCCTCTTCACTATAGAATTGGTCTGCTACTTGCCAGAAACGTTCCTCGTCTACGATAACCTTGTCTGGCACTTGTCCAAGAACAGCTTTGAAGAAGTCATCCAAAGGTAGGGCAGGCGCAAATTTCTTGAAATCTTCGTAATCATATGGATGGTAAAGTTTAGCATACTCTGAACTTTCTTCATTAGAGAGCACCACTGCCGCAACTCGACGGTCCAATTCTAGTCTTTTCTCTAACAAGTCTTCAATTTCTGCATCAGAGAAATCATAAGCCTTGAGAAGATTTGCGCGGCTTTCTTTCCAAAGAGTCAAGAGCTCTTCGCGCTGAGGATGGTCTTCTGCATAGTAGGTCGTATCTGGCAGGATTGTGCTTGGAGCACTGGCCCATAGAACATTGATTCTAGCATCCATAAAGTCTGGCGATACACCAAAAGGAAGGAAGTTTGGTTTTCCTGCAAGTTCAAACTCTGCTAGTCTAGCTGTAAAATCCGCAAAAGTCTCTAATTCTTGGAATTCTTTAAGGAGTGGTAAGACAGGTTTGATACCGTCAGCTTCTCTCTTGTCAAAATCACGAACTAGGCGGTGGTATTTGACGAAGTTTACTAAGATAGCATCCTCAGGCACCTCTTCTCCTGCCAACCACTTGTCTGTTGTCGCAAGCATCAAGTCTTCAATTTCCTGATCTAAATCAACAAAACCTCCTGTTTGAGACTTATCTGCTGGGATTTCAACTGTCTGTTGCCATTCTCCATTGATTGCATCATAAAAATCATCTTGATAACGTGTCATCTTGTTCTCGCTTTCATTTTTTAAGTTATTGCTAGCTTAACAAAAATTGCTTGGGAATGCAATTAAAAATGGACTTCCCTTTTCCAGCATTTTTCAGTTATTATTTTAAATTTTTCAAAAATTAACTTGACTTAATTTTTTTTTAATGTATATTAAGAGACAGGAGGAATACAAGTTTATGATACGTATCGAAAACCTCAGTGTCTCCTACAAAGAAACGTTGGCACTTAAGGATATTTCACTAGTGCTCCAAGGACCAACAATTACCGGAATCATTGGTCCAAACGGTGCTGGAAAATCAACATTATTAAAAGGGATGCTGGGAATTATCCCACATCAAGGTCAGGCATTTCTCGATGACAAGGAAGTTAAAAAATCCTTACATCGAATCGCCTATGTCGAACAAAAAATCAATATCGACTACAACTTTCCCATCAAGGTCAAGGAATGTGTCTCGTTAGGACTCTTTCCCTCTATCCCTCTCTTTCGAAGTTTAAAGGCTAAACATTGGAAGAAAGTGCAAGAAGCCCTTGAAATCGTCGGTCTAGCTGACTATGCTGAACGGCAAATCAGTCAACTGTCTGGAGGTCAATTCCAGCGGGTTTTGATTGCCAGATGCTTGGTGCAGGAAGCCGATTATATCCTCTTGGATGAACCCTTTGTTGGGATTGACTCTGTCAGTGAGGAAATCATCATGAATACGCTGAGAGATTTGAAAAAAGCTGGGAAGACGGTTCTCATCGTCCACCACGACCTCAGCAAGGTTCCCCACTACTTCGATCAAGTCTTGCTTGTCAATCGAGAAGTGATTGCCTTTGGTCCAACCAAAGAAACCTTTACCGAAACCAATCTCAAAGAAGCTTACGGTAATCGACTCTTTTTCAATGGAGGTGACCTATGATTGCAGAATTTATCGATGGATTACAAAAATTCCATTTCTTACAAAATGCCTTGATAACAGCTATTGTCGTCGGGGTCGTAGCTGGAGCTGTAGGATGTTTCATCATTCTACGCGGGATGTCACTCATGGGAGATGCTATTTCACATGCTGTCTTGCCAGGTGTAGCCCTCTCCTTCATCTTGGGCCTTGACTTCTTTATCGGAGCCATTGTCTTTGGATTGCTAGCTGCCATCATCATTACCTACATCAAGGGAAACTCGATTATCAAAAGCGATACCGCCATCGGCATTACCTTTTCTTCTTTCTTAGCCCTCGGTATCATCTTGATTAGTGTCGCTAAAAGTTCAACTGACCTTTTCCATATCCTTTTTGGTAATATCCTAGCCGTCCAAGATACGGATATGTTTATTACTATGGGTGTTGGGGCAGTCATTCTCTTGTTAATCTGGATTTTCTTCAAGCAACTCTTGATAACTTCCTTTGATGAACTATTGGCTAAAGCCATGGGAATGCCTGTCAATTTCTATCACTACCTTCTCATGGTACTCTTGACTCTCGTGTCTGTGACAGCCATGCAAAGTGTCGGAACTATCCTGATTGTAGCCATGCTGATTACCCCAGCTGCAACTGCTTATCTTTATGCTAATAGCCTGAAAAGCATGATTTTCCTTTCCTCAACCTTTGGAGCTACTGCTTCAGTTTTGGGACTCTTTATCGGTTATAGCTTTAACGTTGCGGCAGGTTCTAGTATCGTGCTTACAGCCGCTAGTTTCTTTCTCATTAGCTTCTTTATCGCTCCAAAACAACGATATTTGAAACTGAAAAATAAACATTTGTTAAAATAAGGGGTAAAGCCCCAATAAATTGGAGGATCTAATGAAAAAATTAGGTACATTGTTGGTTCTTTTTCTTTCCGCCATTGTTCTCGTAGCATGTGCTAGCGGAAAAAAAGATGCAGCTTCTGGTCAAAAACTAAAAGTTGTTGCTACAAACTCAATCATTGCTGATATTACTAAAAATATTGCTGGTGACAAGATTGATCTTCACAGTATCGTTCCTGTTGGTCAAGACCCACACGAATACGAACCACTTCCTGAAGACGTTAAGAAAACATCTCAAGCTGATTTGATTTTCTATAACGGGATCAACCTTGAAACAGGTGGCAATGCTTGGTTTACAAAATTGGTAGAAAATGCCAAGAAAACTGAAAACAAAGACTACTTTGCAGTCAGCGAAGGCGTTGATGTTATCTACCTTGAAGGTCAAAACGAAAAAGGCAAAGAAGACCCACACGCTTGGCTTAACCTTGAAAACGGGATGATTTTTGCTAAAAACATCGCAAAACAATTGAGTGCTAAAGACCCTAGCAACAAGGAATTCTACGAAAAAAATCTCAAAGAATATACTGATAAGCTAGACAAACTTGACAAGGAAGCTAAAGAGAAATTTAACAACATCCCTGCTGAGAAAAAACTCATTGTAACCAGCGAAGGATGCTTCAAATACTTCTCTAAAGCCTACGGTGTCCCAAGTGCCTATATCTGGGAAATCAACACTGAAGAAGAAGGAACACCTGACCAAATCAAGACCTTGGTTGAAAAACTTCGCCAAACAAAAACTCCTTCCCTCTTTGTAGAATCAAGTGTGGATGACCGTCCAATGAAAACTGTTTCTCAAGACACAAACATCCCAATCTACGCACAAATCTTTACTGACTCTATCGCAGAACAAGGTAAAGAAGGCGACAGTTACTACAACATGATGAAATACAACCTTGACAAGATTGCTGAAGGATTGGCAAAATAATACTCTGAAAAACGTCATTCTCTCATGAGCTGGCGTTTTTTCTATGCCCATATTTCCGGTCAAATCATTGGAAAATTCCGACTGTTTCAGCTAAAATGGAAGAAAAAAGATTGGAGTATCCTATGGTAACTTTTCTCGGAAATCCTGTGAGCTTTACAGGTAAACAACTACAAGTCGGCGACAAGGCACTTGATTTTTCACTTACTACAACAGACCTTTCTAAAAAATCTCTGGCTGATTTTGATGGAAAGAAAAAAGTCTTGAGTGTCGTGCCTTCTATCGATACAGGCATCTGCTCAACTCAAACGCGTCGTTTTAATGAAGAACTGGCTGGACTGGACAACACAGTCGTATTGACTGTTTCTATGGACCTACCATTTGCCCAAAAACGTTGGTGTGGTGCTGAAGGCATTGAAAATGCCATCATGCTCTCAGACTATTTCGACCATTCCTTTGGACGTGATTATGCCCTCTTAATCAATGAGTGGCACCTATTGGCACGCGCAGTTTTTGTCCTCGATACTGACAATACGATTCGCTACGTTGAATACGTGGACAATATCAACTCTGAACCAAACTACGAAGCCGCAATTGCAGCTGCTAAAGAACTAAATTAGAAGCCATTGTGGCAGATAGCTAGAGAAATCTAGCTTTTTTTGATATACTAGATAAAGATATTAGACAAGAGGAAACGAATGACCCCGAATAAAGAAGATTATCTAAAGTGTATTTATGAAATTGGCATAGATTTGCATAAGATTACCAACAAGGAAATTGCGGCTCGTATGCAAGTCTCTCCCCCTGCCGTAACTGAAATGATTAAACGGATGAAGAGCGAAAACCTCATCCTCAAGGACAAGGAATGCGGCTATCTACTGACTGACATCGGCCTCAAACTGGTCTCTGAGCTCTATCGTAAGCACCGTTTGATTGAAGTTTTTCTAGTCCATCATTTAGACTATACGAGTGACCAGATTCACGAGGAAGCTGAAGTCTTGGAACACACTGTCTCTGATTTATTCGTGGAGAGACTAGAAAAATTACTTGGATTCCCCAAGACCTGCCCTCACGGAGGAACTATTCCTGCCAAGGGAGAACTCTTAGTTGAAATCAATAACCTGCCACTAGCTGACATCAAGGAAGCTGGCGCCTACCGCCTGACTCGTGTGCACGATAGTTTTGACATTCTCCATTATCTGGATAAGCACTCACTTCACATCGGTGACTGTCTCCAAGTCCAGCAGTTTGATGGCTTCAGCAATACCTTCACCATCCTCAGTAAAAACGAGGATTTACAAGTAAGTATGGACATTGCCAAACAACTCTATGTCGAAAAAATCGACTAATTTCTCAAGCACCCTACCAACCCTGAAAGTTTTATTTTCAGGGTTTTATTTCTATCATTTGATTTTACTTTCATTTAGTTGTAGAATATTTGTAAAAAAAAGAAAGATAGTTTAACCTATGAAAAAATCACTAAAAATTTTTGCTACATCTAAATGGTTTGACCTCTTTGGAGTTGCTCTAGTAGTTGGGATTGCAATTGCATCTGGTTACCTCAACTCCCGTCTCGACAAATTCGTAGACTGGGGCCCATGGACAGCTCTCGTTCCCTTTGGATTGATTTCCGTAACAAACGTTGGAATTTCCATGTTGTCCACTCGTTTCACGGGGAAATTAAGCAAATGGGGAAATTACTTTGGTATTGTTAATACCATTTTGTCCGGTGCTATTGATTATATCCTTGGAAATAAGGCGGCCATCATTACCTATCCCGTCACCTTCCTCATTTATACCTTTGCTATTAAGAAATGGGAAGCTTCGCAAGAAGGCAGACCCAACCAAATGAGCCAAAAACAGTTAAAATTGGCGGCCATCATCATTTCCATCATCGCCTTCCTCTTTGCCTTTGTGACAAACTATATCGGCTATGGAGGAAAGATGAATCTCCTTGCCTACGTAACAACTATTGCCTTTGCACTGTCCCTCATTGCAAATGCTTTTAACGCATTGAAACTAACAACTCAGTGGGGCTTTTGGTTGATTTACAATTTCGTTCAGCTGACAAAAGCTGGTATTCAAGGAAATTTTGCCAATATCGGAAAATATATCTTTTATATCCTCAATGCAATCGGAGCTTTATTTGTCTGGAATGATGAAGAGGTGGAACAATAAGAGGGAAATCAAATAAAGAAATCTAACAGAATCTCCTTACTAAAATTTTTTATCATTTTAGTTGTAACTCCCATTCTTTTGGAGTAGAATGAAAATAGATAAAAGAAGGAGGTCTTGTCATGAAAAAACTCTATAGAATCCATTTTACAGCAATTGCAGTTATCGATTTGCTACTATTCGCATTTTTTAGCAAAAGACCCGAGACATCTTTGGAGTCTCTCTTGCTCTCTGGTTTTATTTTCCTCCTTACTCAAGGACTCCTGTTATTTCGCTTGGTTGTCCGACTCAAACATCAATTCGCTGAGATTTATCCTCAAATCAATAAAAAGATTCGCTTCTACTATTTAGGGGTTCTCTCCATTGATTTTCTATTTTTTGTCC